>JAIEOG010000261.1 GCA_019750655.1 bacterium | reverse complement strand
TACGTTTGCGGCCGTAGCGACTTCGCTTTCGTTGGTCGCTATCTTCTTACCCATTGCCTTCATGGAAGGCTTGATGGGGCAGTTTCTGTTCCAATTCGGCGTCACGATGAGTGCCGCGGTGATGATCTCCTTGGTAGAAGCGCTGACGCTGACACCCATGCGCGCCGCTTACTTCAATGATGCCGAGCGGGCTCGTGGGCGCATCGGGCAGATTTTTGAAACCGCCTTTGAGCGTCTGCGCGCTCTTTATGAGCGGACCCTGGTCGTCGGTTTGAAGCACCGCTGGAAGCTGCTTTTCGCCTCGTTGCTTTTCTTCGGTGCGAGCTTTGGCTCAGTGAAGTTCATGAAGGGCGAATTCGTCCCCGCGCAGGATCAGAGCATGCTGATGATTCTGCTCAATAACCCTCCGGGATCTGGGATTTCCCTGACGGCAGAGACAATTGATGTCGTTGAGAAGTATTTAGCCTCCCGTTCCGAAGTGGCCTCGTTCTTTGTGGCTGCTGGTGGTTTTTCGGGCGGGGAACCCCATGCCGCGATGGTTTTCGTCGATCTTAAAAAGCGCGGCCAGCGCGGAATCGATCCGGAGAAGAAAAAGGAGCTCACGCAGCAGGAGCTCATGGAAGTCGTGCGTGTTTACCTCAACGAGAAAATCCCCAGTGCCAAACCCCAGATCCAGGATCCTTCACAGCAAGGCTTTGGTGGCGGGGGCAGTAAAGGGTTCCCTGCGGAATTCGCGATCCAAGGGCCCGATTGGAAACAGCTAGGCCAGTACTCTCGCGATATCGTCAAAGCGCTTAAAGACGCGCAGATCATGACCGACATCGACACCGACTTGCTCGATGGCGCACCGGAAGTCCACATCGTGCCAAATCGCAAGCGTGCTTCGGAACACGGTGTGGATATCGAGTCGATTGGTACGGTCATCAACACTATGCTGGGAGGCGCTATTGCCGGAACTTTCCCCCATAGTGGTCACCGCCTAGATATTCGCGTGAAGATGAAAGAAGACGGCCGCAATCCCATGGACATCATCCGCGAGCTTTCGGTGCGGAACAACCGTGGGCAGTTGGTGCCGCTATCTTCGTTAGTGGACGTGGAAGAAGCCAAAGTGCCGTCGACAGTTTCGCGCAAGAACCGTCAGCGCTCCATTTTGATCTACGGAAACTTAGGTCCCAAACTTAGTCAGGGTGAGGTTTTGAAGAAGGCCGAAGAAGTTTCTAAACAGATTCTGGGGCCAGACTATAAGTTCTACCTCGCAGGTTCTGCAGAAGAAATGCAGAAGGGCATGGTCAGCTTCGTCATCGCCTTGGTCTTGGGCTTCGTCGTTGCCTATATGATCTTGGCTTCGCAGTTTAATAGCTTCTTGCACCCGTTCACGGTCTTCATGGCGATGCCGTTTAGCTTCTCCGGAGCATTCTTGGCGCTCGTATTGACGGGCAACTCCATGAACATGTTCAGCATGATTGGGTTGCTCTTGCTCATGGGG
Organism: bacterium; assembly: GCA_019750655.1. GTDB lineage: Bacteria > Bdellovibrionota > FAC87 > UBA2466 > UBA2466 > JAIEOG01. Next base: position 11,522 of record JAIEOG010000261.1, on the reverse strand, counting down.
ATCGTGAAAAAGAACTCCATCTTGCTCGTGGACTTCACAAACCAAAGGCGGGATGCGGGTGTGAGTGATGTGCGGCAAGCTCTGATTGAAGCCTGTCCCACGCGTCTGCGGCCGATCTTAATGACGTCGATTGCGACGATCGCGGGCGCTTTACCAGCGGCATTGGCGTTCGGCCCCGGCGCCGAAGCCCGTCGCCCGATGGCGGTGGCGGTTATCGGGGGCGTTTTGGTTTCAACTCTGCTGACGCTCTTCGTGGTACCGGTGGTTTACAGCTTGCTTAGCCGATTCGATCGGCAGCGCCGCGCCATCCCGCAAGATGTCATCGCTTAAAGAGCGGCCGTGAACTCTTGGAAGGCTCCGGCTAACTCTCGAGTGTTTTCACCGCGAGCAGCCGCCATAACGGTGTGAAACGCCTCGGGCAGATCGAGCGGGCCTGGGCGGCACGGCAGATCCGCAAGTCGGTTTAAGCTCTGTTCCAGCAAGTAGGCATGCGTTTGCGAACCGTACCAGCGCGGCTGGACAGCATCATCTAAGACAACTCCCGCAAGATAAGAGACGAGTAGGTGCGGGCGCGAATGGCGCCGGGGCCCTTCCATTTCCTTCTGCAGAACGTCCACAGCCCGAGAATGTAGCGCAGCGAGCTTCTTAAATCCCTCTAGGTCGGCTCCCAGTAGATGGTCGGCGATATCGTGTGTTCCAAAGAAAGCGAGCTGCTTGCCCACGGCCATGGGAGCCTGAGTGGCAGCGATATTTGTCTGGATTTCCCAGGTATTGGTGCTGAGGTAAGGGACAGCGTCTTCTGTCGTTTCACTCAACGCTGTATTGAGGATCCAATCGCGCACGACGACTAATTCAAAGCCTTTTTGTCGATAGGTTTCTGCAATTCGGCGAGGGAAGAAGACGGCTTGTGTCAGCTGGCCTTCTGCGCTGAGAGAGCTTGCATCGAGGATAAAGCGGAGATCCGGGTGCCGTGGTAAAAGTGGCTGGCCGTCGCTGCGTTTCAGGCGGAGGCCGATTTCTCCGCCCTCGATAAAGACTTCCTTGTCCCAAGAGTGCGAAGGATCGGTATTGAGATAGGGGCTCAAGCGATCGTATTCCGGCCGCCCAAACTCGTACTCTAATCCCAAGCACGTGCACAACGAAGCAAGCGCGGGGTGCTGCTCAAATGAGAAAACCGCGCCCACCGTTTTGAGACGGCGGGCGAGGTTCCTTCGTAAGGCTGTGTCAACATTTAGGGGACGTGACACGGCTTAAGGCCCTGCAGGTGGATTCAAAACGTCGCCCAGTTCCTCTAGGCAATAAGCCAAGATTTGGGGTTCGTGAGTCACGCGTGTGGTGCCATTGTAGTTGAAGTGCTGTTTCAACAGGCCCAAGCACTTCTCTGCATCCGACATCTGGTCGCAGAGGTTGTTGTAAGACCCTGCTTTCGATGTCTGAGGAAACGTGCCGATGTTGCAGTTTCCCGCAAGTTCGTCGACGTCCGCACCACGGGGTGGCCCGTTTGCTACGGCACTCGCCGCGGTGAAAAGGCTGGCGACCGCGATCGCCGAAGCCAAGGCTTGGTTAAATCCATACTTTTTCTGACCCATAAAGAGACCTCCTAAGTCCCAGTCTTAGGGGGTTGAACTAAGCCGTAAATCACAATAAACAGGAGATAACCGTTCTGAATATCAGAACGATTTCTGGGGTCGAAAATGAAGACGGACCACCTAATCCACTTTCTCGAAACGGCGCGCCACCAACACCTCACCAAAGCTGCGCGCTTACTCCGAGTCAGTCCCTCAGGAGTGAGCCACAGCATCGCCTGTCTCGAAGAGGAACTCGGCGTAAAGCTCTTCGAAAAGCGCGGAAAAAGAATTTTTCTGACTGGAGCTGGCCAGCGGCTGCTCGGCAAGATTCCGGATGTCCAACGTAGCCTATTTGAGCTGCGCCAGCATGTGAGCTCCGAATTACCCGCGTTCCAGGGACACTTTCGCGTCGGAGCGACACACCTATTGGCCGAGAGTCTACTCGCGCCCGCGTTGGCAAAGCTTTTCGCGGATAACCCAGCGGTGACGGCCGATATCTTCAGCCTGCGCTCTGCCGAGGTCGTAGCCCGGGTGCTCGACGGTCAGTTGGAGTTAGGGATCTGTTTTAGCCCGCAGAGCCACCCGCGTTTGGAGTCTCGCTGCATTGCCGAGGGGCAGTTGAAGGTCTATCTGCGCCCGGGGCACCCGCTTCTGAAGAAGAAGAATCCTTGGGCGGGCTTGAGCTCTCTGCCGGCTATTTTGCCCAAAGCGTTCGGCGGTATTGATATTTGCGAAAAGCACCCGGTATTTTTGAAACACGGGATTGTGCCGAGCGCGCGTTTTGCCTTCGATCACTATGGGGTGGGAAGCGCGCTCGTCGCGCGTACAGAGGGCTGGGGCTTTTTTCCAGATTGGCTAGAAAAGCGGGCCGGTTTTGAGTTGAGGGCCCTGCGATTGCCGGCGAGCTGGGACGCCCCTTACTCGATTCATTGCTTATTTCAGAAAGGCGTGTATTTAGATCCAGGAATCCAGAGGCTAATAAATGCAGTTAAAGAAACACCATAAAGTCGTTGTCGTTTTGACGGTCCTGTTTGCGCTCGCCTGGGCCCTCTGGACATTCATTATGTTGCCTGCTTCGGAAACCCCGAGTTTTCCGAACCCCGCGGAAACGCCCCCGGGCGAAACACCGCCGCCAAATCCGGCTCATTAATTTCCCTGGTCCCCCTTTTGCAGTTCTTGCTCCTGGAAACTTAACCAGGAGCTAGAAATGCCAACCAAACATTCCAAACATAAAAAGAGTCCTTCGACTCGTGCCGGCAAATACGTGCGCGAGGAAATGGAGCAGCTGCACCACGGAAAAAAGAGCCCGCACAGTCGGAAACAAGCCATTGCTATCGGCCTCTCTAGAGCCCGCAAAGCGGGTGTCCCTGTTCCAAAAAAGAAGGCGGCCTGAGTGGGCACTGAATTTGCAAATTCTGAAGCCAGAAACCAAAAGGAGCGTCACATGAACTATAAAAATGTCAGAACTGGCCTCAGAGTTTTCGCCAAGCCAGAGAACGACCATGAACAACCCCAACAGGTTGCAACAGTCGACCATATGGATGGTGAGAATTACATCAAACTCAACCGCAAAGATTCTCCCGACGGGCGGCATCATTGGATTCCAGCCGATATCGTAAAGAGTATCGATGAATCTGGTGTCTACCTCACGTGCAACTACAGTGAGTTTAATGATGAGAAATTAGACACACTGCCGGAAGAAGCGGAAACATCCATTCCGCGCCGCGCTGTGATCTAGTTCATGCGATAGAAAAGTGGAAAGGCGTGGAAACGTCTTTCCACTTTTCCGTTTTAAAGAGCCTCGAGCGGAGCAACGCCCTTTATCACCAGAGCGTCTGCTTCTCCCCCCAACCATTTGGCCGCATGAGACGGAGACTTAAGCTGTCGCACGGCCATGCTCTCCCCGAAAAGATAAGTTTCGGTATTCCATCGGCCCATCGACGCATAGGCAAAAAAAGTGGTTGGGTGATTCAGGGTAAGTCCGTAGTGCTGGTACACACCTGTTTTTGTCGCTAGGAGTTCCGACGTGGTCCCGTCTTTGTGCCGGATTTCGTAGCGGATGGCGACGATCCAGCTGTGGTGGAATTCTTCTCGCCCTTCCGGGCGGCCTACCGTCCGCGTGAACGAAACGATGCGCTTCGAAAGAATCTGTTTTAGAGGCCGGAGCATGCGCGGGTCGGCAAAAGGGTTGGAGACGTAGATCCCCTCCGCGCTGAAGACGCCCGGCTTAGAGGGAGTGCCGTTGCGTGTTTGTGCCTCAATGCGTGGGGTGGTTTCGAAGAGCGTGTCGCGCATCAGTGAGTCAAACAAAGCGCGGTTTTCACCCGTTAGGCCGTAAGACTCGAAGTCGCTGAGCCTCTGGAGGCCGTGAAATTTCAGAAGCCTCGGTTGTGTGAACAAATCATGGAAGAAGCTCAATACTGGCCCGGGTCCCAGCACCATGGGAATGCAACCGGCGGAAACAGGGTGAGAGGTTAGCGTGATAAACAGTCCGACAAACAGTATGAGGTGCTTCAATCTTGGTCCGAGAAAATGGGGTGCCCAGCGGGTAAGCCGCCTTCTTGCAACTCCCTGAAAGTAGTTTGGAGATCGACTTCTTCCCGACTGCGCAGTGAAAGCGAAACATACGTGGGGTCCCGGGGCGAAGGCGTATGGGTTGAGATGACCAACGTGTTGTTCATTACATAGTCGCGTGCCAGCGGGCCATGGGGCGTGGAGCTCAAACCCTCGTCTGCCGAAACCACTTCCTGAAGAAATCCGGTTTTCACGTTTTGAGGGGTTCGTTTGAGAATCTCGATGCCCGGATTTCCATTCAGGACGGCGTCCGTGGAATTTGCAAACTCGGAAGCTCGCCCCCGGATTTTCCCTGCCAATTCCGATCCGCGAAGAAAGTCGCAGGCGTGTCGGATCTGTTCCGGTTCGGCTCCTGGCTTAATAAAAATCGAAACATGCCCTATTCTTTGCCCGGGTTCATCGACGATGTGGGACTCGACGATAAGAACTCGATCAATGATCCAATGGGTGGTGCGAGGCCCGAAGTGTGCGACGACCAGACGGCTGCGCCGCGCCTGAAATGCGGCCAACACGGCGGTCCTTGTGGCGTTGCTGTGTTGTTCAAGAATGGGGGTTTGTCGTCCCGAGCCGCAATGTGATCCCACCCGGCAATTCGTGTCGAGTGCAGCGCGCCGGCAGCTGGCATGGGCCGGAGAGTAAGTGAGTAGTACCAAGAAAATCGCTATCGTTTTCACGACCGCGGTTTAGCATTTTTCGCGGTGTTGTCGCAAGCTCAGCCATTGGTATCCCACGAGCAGCACTCCAAGCAGGGTCACGGCATTGAAAAACGCAGACCCGCGGAAGGGTGGGGCGATGACGGGGACCGGCATGCGGTGCGCTTCCTCTGGCAGAAGCAAGGCATAGGCTTTCACTTTGGACGAAAGGTTCGCGTAGGCTTGGCTGAGAACCTGGTCGTTGTCGACGAGACAGAACACCATCGCAAGGCAAAGGGCCAGGGTTCCGAAAGCCACCCAATACCCTTTGGCTGGCAGAGGTGATTTGCCCTCCGGCGAGGCCGTATCTCGGAATGCCATGAGCGTCATCCCCAGCAGCAGCGTGGGGATAATGGAGTTCCCCAGGATTTCCAGCAACGGGAGCGTGAGCCATTGGGACCATTCTCCAGGCGGCGTTAGTCCCCAGAAAGCAGCGAGCGGCAGGAAGGTGTAGCCGTTCTCATACGGCACAAAAGGCGCCTGCGGGTTCAAATAGTAAAGGCACAGAAAAACCGTCGTCACCCCGGTGAAAAGGGCGGCCAGGCGGAAATACCTTTCAACAAGTAGAAATGGCACAGTCCAAATAAGGTACTGAGGCGAAAGCGAAGCACTCGCTGTGATACCTGCAAGAACGAACAGCGCGCGCCGAGTAAGCGGCATTTCCCTGTTAATGAGCGAGGGCAGGCAGGCCAGGAGCGCTAGCAGCACAATGCGCCGCCCGTTTTCAATGGTGGGGAACAAGCCTGCTAGTTCGCTCATCGGAAAACCAAAGATGGCGACATTGTTGTTCATGTACGAACGGATGTTCCGGAAGCTTGCTTGTGCATCCCAGCCGAGCGCCCAGCTGACCAGGCCAAGTACGCCGAGAATCGCAGCCATCCCGGCGAGTGCTTGGAGGGCTTGGCGGTTTTCATTTTTTCGATAGAGAAAAGGCAAAAAGACCAGAGGGTAGGGTTTAGATGCTACCGATAAACCAAACCAGATCCCTTGGGAAAAGCTGCGGGTGCTACATGCGAGCAGCAGGAAGAGGAGCGTGATGGAATCCCATTGAGCGTGCAGTCCTATGATCAAGATGGGTATCGGGCAGATGGCGTAAAGCACCCCGGCGAGAAAAGCCTTCTCATAGCCACGTTGCTCCAGGATTTGAAAAACCAAAACTGCAATTAGCGAATCGCAAAACAAGGGAACGAGTTTGTAAGCGAAGGCGAGAGGAAACCAATCAAGGAGTCCGTTGATCACGGCGCCTAGCCAGATGAAAGCATGGATAAAGGGAAAGTAAGGGGCATGGATGGCGACACCCAACAACGTGTTCATTCCGTTGTTGATGGAATTGATCAGATCCACGCTGCCAAAAAAAAGGGCACCGAAAAACAGGCGAGGTAAGAGCGCTAAGACAAAAATCGATAGCTTTCGCTTCATGCGTTCTGGGCAAACTCTCTGCGCAAAGTTTGGAGATCGCGGAGCACGCCCAAGATGGCGTTCGGGATCCGCTTGGTGGGCATGCCACGAGATGCGCCCTTGCGACCACGGTAGCCAATGGAAACTTCGTGCACGCTTAAACCTTGGTGGTGTGCGCGCAGGACCGTCTCGGAGCCCGAGAAGTTCTTAAAGAAGGACCGGGGCGAAAGAATCAGTTCTACGACACGCCGGTTAAAGATTCGAAAGCCGCTATCGCTGTCATGCACTTCCGGTAAGCCAAAACTTTGACGAAGGTAGAAGTTGTAGCCGTAAGTCAGGGCTTGGCGAAGAAGCGAGTCTGTGCGGCCAACGCGGCGACCAATAATCAAGTCGTGGCGGTCTCGCAGGTCGTAGAGCTTCCAAAAGTCTTCCGGGTCGTTCTTTGCGCCCGCATCGGAAAAGAAAACGTAGGGGTTGCGCGTTTGTCTCAAAGCGCCGCGTAAAGCTTCTCGGTACCCTTTGCGTGTCTTGCTGGTGACGTGGACGATGCCGAGTGTTTGAACAAGCGCTTGGAGGATTTCTGAAGTGCCGTCTTGACTGCCTTCTTCACCGACCACGATTTCCGAGCCCGGCAGTTTGGATACAATAACTCGGTGTAGGGTGCGGATTTGATCTTCGATGGTGCCGGCTTCGTTGTAAGCCAGCAGCACAATTGAAACGGGTGGGCGATCGTTCACCAGGGCCTCTGCAAAGGGTTACAGACGATTCTGGCTTTAGCGGTCTGGTCTTGCAACCCCATTTGCTGGTAAACCTACCAAACATGCGAGATTTCCGACGCCTTGTTTTTGCACGCTTCTTCTTCACCCTAGGGGTGCAGATGCAGGCTGTGATCGTAGGGTGGCGGATGTACGAGCTTACCCACGATGCCTTGTTTCTTGGGTTGGTGGGGCTAGCCGAAGCACTGCCCGCAATAGGTTTAGCTTTGCCTGCCGGGGGGATCGTCGACCGCAGCCGGCCATTGGCGGTGTACCGCTGGGTCGCGGCCATTAGCTTTTTCTCTGGCGCCGTTCTCGTGGGGACCCACATTCCCGGTTGGGAAGTCGGGGCCGAAACAGAGATTGTGGCGCTCTTCGCCGCTTCTCTACTCACTGGCCTTGCGCGCGCGTTCTCCCAGCCCGCAGTCTACGCAATGGTGCCGCGCCTTGTACCGCGCTCGGAGCTTTCAAAAGCCATGGCATGGACAACGGCTGCTATGCAAACTGCCCGCGTCGCGGGGCCGGCATTGGGCGGCTTGATGTACGGGTTCGTCGGCGTTGAGCCTTCAGAAGTCGCGGTTTGCAGTTTTCTTTGCATCACGCTCGCGGGTTTGTTTTCGATGCGCCACCCGCACATCCCAGCGCGAGCGCCTACTTCGGAGTCGCGTGTAGAGGAATTGTTCTCGGGTCTTAAATACGTTTTTCGGCACCCCGTTCTCTTGCCCGCACTTTCGCTCGATATGATCAGTGTTCTCTTCGGGGGCGTGACGGCGATTCTGCCAGTGTATGCGTCTGAGATTCTGCTCGTCGGGCCAAAGGGGCTGGGAGCCCTGCGCGCAGCACCCGCCGTGGGCGCCGCTGTGATGAGTCTTTGGTTTACCCGCCGCGAGATCAAGGCGAATGCGGGACGCTGGCTTTTTATTTCTGTAACGGGTTTTGGTTTGTGCATTTTGGTATTTGCGCTGAGTGAAAGTTTTGCGCTCTCGTTTTTCGCACTCGTGGCGAGTGGTGGGTTTGATAGCGTGAGCATGATCATCCGCAGCACCTCGGTGCAGCTGCTTTCTCCGGATTCGATGCGCGGGCGCATCTCGTCGGTAAACTCCATGTTTATTGGGTCTTCCAATGAGCTCGGACAGTTTGAATCCGGCATAGCGGCATCCCTTCTGGGCGCCGTCCCTTCCGTGGTTTTCGGCGGAGTGATGTGCCTGCTTACTGTGGCCGCGACCGCTTATTATTCTCCAGGCCTGCGCCGTCTGCATCTAGGCCAGGCTGAGGCTCTAGAATAGAGCCAGACTCGTCTATAAAACCCACTCTCTGCTAACCGAATTCTGCTTCAAAGCGGTCCCGCGGACGTGCTAGCCTGCTCTCTTTTCTTGGAGGTTGCGGTGTCGTTTCGAGTTCTGTGGTTGGGAATGGTTTTTCTCGGTGCCTGTGCGCAAAGCCCCAATCCTTTGTCGGCGCAACCTCCTAGTGCGCGGGAGCTTTTCTCGGCAGCACGCACCGCCCTCATCGAAGCCGGTTGCGTGATTTCCAACGGAAAAGAAGGGGACAAGCTTCGCATTTCCATTCGCTGCAATGGGCCCGCAGGGTTCGCTGGATTCCCAAAGCCAGAATCACCCCTTTTTGATCCGCAGGCGGGGCGTACGGTAGCAGCTTGGATCGAGCACCGCACAAAGCAGATCCGAGCCATGGATCTTTACATACAGCGTGCGCAAGCGTGGTCGGGGCATGACTCCCACGAATTAGAAGTCGTTGAAAAAGGGAAGGCTCAATTCACGAAACACGCAAAGGAAGTTGCCGAGTACCAAGCCGATTGGGAAAAAGCCGCGCGCGCGTCGCTCGCCAAGGTCCACACCCTTTACGGAAAAGTCGCTCCACTAGTCCGGCGGCAGTCGCAGATCTTGGAGGAACTCGACAAAGCCGGTGTGCAGTTCAACGACACAGGGACCTTGAAAGCTCTTACGACGAATACCGGTCCGGAAAAGGTCGTCGCTCTGTGCGGTGAGTACCTCCGGCTCGCCAAGCAGTTCGACGAAGTGGATTTGGATCTTACCGCCGCGTTCGTGGTCTACTCACTTGCGAAAGAAAATAAGGCTTTGGATCAAGAGATTCCGAAGGATTTCGCAAAGCTCGTCGAAATGTTGGAAAGCCTGGCGCTTAAAAAGGATGACTTGAGCGATGTCGCCAACCATTGGATGACGATAAATCGGCGCCGTGCCGTGAGTCTGGATATCGCAGAATGGCAGATTACACATGATGGTGCGTTCCGGATGTACCTTTCGGCCTATGCAAGGCTGCACCAGCTAGGAGCTTGGCCGGTGGAAATGGGCTCGGCCCTCGTCGGTGATCCAAAACAGCTCCAGAAAGCCGAAAGAGTGGTGACCACCGAGCTTTATATTGCCGCACGATTCGCGGCGCAGGGGGCGCGCGGTCTCCTACAAGGGAGGCAGGTGCCAGAGATTTCTGCCTTCGCCGAGCTTTTTCAGCGCGAACGCTTGCAATCCGTGCAGGCGTTTTTCGAAGCTCTCTGTGCTGCCATTAAATCCGCCAAGGCTCCTGACCTGTTGGAAGTTTATGCCGAGGCCTCCCAGCTTTCCAAAGTGATGGAGCCATTGCTTAAGCACGGAGAAGGGGAGGGTCGCAAAGACTTGCTCCTGCTTGCCTACCGCTGGAATGAAGCCGGCTTTTCTGGCCAAACTGGTATCGCCGATGAGCTGATTGCGCGCGAGGTCGGCGACCTGAGAGAAGAGAATGCAAAGCGCGACTTCACGCCTCGGGGAAATGATTCCCTATTGGAAATGGGCACCGCGATCTGGGAAGAGCTTAAACGCGGCGTGGATGCCCAGCCCGAGCAGGAAGAAATCTACCCAAACGTATTCGTGCCCGTTGTCCGGGATGCCTAAAGACTATGCCTGACCGTTAACTCAGAGCGGCATGGCCGGGGTGCGCTAAAATAAAGCATGCACCTTGGTATGGTTTCTCTTTTCGCCTTTGCGCTCTCTGCGCAGGCCGCCGATCTGACGGTGGTTCCGGCCCGCCAGCGCGATGTTCCGGAGATCTTGCAGCTGGATCGATCTGTAGGCGGTTCGCTTACTCGAGATCAGTTTATGGCTCAGGCACGCCGTGGATCGACGGTGCCCTCGGTCATCTATTTTGATCACCGCGTCGTCGGGTACATCATTCGAGATTTGCACCGCGACCGACAGCAGATTACGCGAGTGGCACTCAGTCCAGACGCTCCTGAGGAAGTCGCGGCTGCGCTGGTCGCGGAACTCCAGAGAAAGTTTGCGACCGGCACTCAGAATTACATCCTTGTGCACTTACGGCCCGAGCAAAAAACGGAAGCTGCGGCCTTTGAAAAAGCGGGGATGAAGCTTATTAGCCAAGACGGCAAAAGCACTAATCTCCTGCTAAGCCATCCCGACGGACTAAAACCCGATCTTGCGACTTGGGAGAACAAAACGCTTTACGAGCGCCTCGAGCTGTCTGAGCAAGCCGGGGCTTCCGAAGTAGAAAAAGCCTTTGCAGCGATGCGCGTAATCTACAAAGAACACCCGGAGATTTTAAAGCTGCTGCAGCACTCGCGCGATGTACTCGTCGATCCGAGGCGGCGAGCGCTTTACGATGAAAAAGAGCCGCGTGTTGCCAAGCCCGAAACAGAGCCGCCCACGCGCGTGTCGAACGGCGAGAACACAGCGGCCCTGGGTAAAGCGCGGCCCGGTAGCAAGCTGCTCTACCGAAGGTTGGGTGTCGCGGAAAATGCCAGCCAAGAGGTGCTCTTCCAGGCCTACAACCGTCTTGTGCGTGATCTCAATGATCGCAACCCACAAGATTCTGCGCGCTCCCTAAAGGCGCACCGCAATCTGGATGAGGCAATCTCCATCTTAGGCCGCGTTTCGTCTCGAGAGGCTTACGACCGTTTGGTGCAGACAAATGGCGAGGCCACGCGGGCAGATCTCGACAAAATTCTCGAAGATTTGCCAGAAGGGTTGCCCACTCGGGCCGATCGTCTTGGTTTTAATCCGTTGGCTGTCTCGGCTTACCAAATGGTCGGTTTGCGCGATGGCGCTATCGACGAAGAAATACAAATGAAAGCCGAGGAGCTATGGAAACGGTATCCGGGGCTTTCATGGGAGCATCCCGAAGTCTCGAACGCTCTGGGGATCCTTTTAGATACGAAATTGAAAAAGGTCTACGATAAGGAATACCGTTTGCTTTCTCCCCAAGGACGTCGGGAGCTACTTTGGTCTCTGCCTTACCGAGAAGAAGCTACGGCGATTGCCGGAGAAGTGGCGGATGCGGCTCACGCCGAACAACCGGGCCGAGATCTTCTGACAAAGTTAGCCTCGCAGGCGTCCCAAATGCCGGTCGAGGATTTTATCCTCCAAGCGCATACAAACACCTATGGCTTAGCAAAGCCTGAAACAGCGGCTCTGTTTCTGCGCGCGTTGGCGGATTCGCTAAGCCGCCCCGATTACCCCGGTGTTGGGCCAAGGGAATTTGAGCACGCTATGGAGATTCTGAGAGTCTTGCGG
>JAIEOG010000285.1 GCA_019750655.1 bacterium | reverse complement strand
AATAGCGTCTTTGGCGACTTGGCTTCCGCAAAGTTCTTCCATGGCTTGCACCACTTGGCCGCAGGCATCGCCCACGCGCAGGGAGTTCCCGTGCTCACCGAAGCTGGCCCAATCAATTTTCGTGGTGATTGTGCTGCCACAGGCGCGGTTCATATCTGCTGTGTGCGCCGCGAAAGTCTTATCTTCACCAGCGTTGCCACCCGTGCTCGCAGGCTTGCGGAACAAGAAGAAGTCTAGGACCTCTGCCGAAGCTACTTTCGCCGAATCCTTTTTCGCGTAAGTAATCTTGATACTGTCCGCTTGGTTAGGAACATAGAGTTCATAACCCATGCTGTTATACCAATTGTCGCGGCCAGTAATCGTGACCCAGTCTTTTCCATCCTTCTGCGTTACAAAATCAACCTTGCCCGAGCTCTGACGCACCGTATGCGCAACAGGGTGATCATCGAGCACAGAGCGCGAGTTCTTCACCCACACAACCACTTGATTCGCAGACCGTGGCTTTAGTGCTTGGATAATCACGGTTTCGCCGTGTGCACCTTTATAAACGCGGGGCTCACCATCGGCGGTGTAACCTGCATTCAAGATGCTGGGCATTAGAAACAGTGCGGTGAACAGGGCAAGACGCTTTGGCTGGGTCATTGATTTTTTCCTCGTGTAAAAGGATAATAATTGATTATCTGGTTGCGCTGAATTTTGCGCAATCTCATTTCTAACTAAACAATCACCTCAAATCAGGAGAACCCCCGTGTCACAACGTCACGTCATGTTCTGTGTTATCGCTCTCAGCATTTCCTCTTTGGCTTTCGGCTCATTGAAAGACAAAAAAGAACAAGAAGCCGGTTTGGCCAATATCAAAGATCAGATCACGGCAGCAGAAAAAACCTGCGGCGCGAAATTCTCGATGGATATTAGCTGGGGCACTTTCGGCGAAAAAATCCGCGAAGGCGCGAACTATTGCGGCAGCGTCGTCGATGGCCTCTCTTCTCTTTGCGGCGCTGGCGCCGACGAGAAAAAAGCCGTTGCTAACGCAATCAAGAAAGTCACCTGCAAATTCAAAGCGGGCATGGGTGAAGGCGATAAATTCGCAACGACCGGCCTCGCAGTGAAAGGTGGCAGTCTCGAAGCGCAATACGATTGGGATACGGCCAATATCTCCGACACCGTAAAAGAATTCCTGATGAAGAAGCTCGACTAGTTCTCTGCATCCAGGATTTAAGAAAGGGCTTTCTGGCTCCGGTCAGAAGGCCCTTTTTATTTGGAATGGCAAAGAATCAAATCTTAAGTATCCGATTATATTACACTTAATATTTTGACATGCCGCTTCAGAACCCCACCCTTTCTGCCGAAAAAGCTTCTAGACCTCTATGAAGCACTCGCTGGCCATTTCCGCTTTGATTTGCGCCTTCACGCTGACAGCGTGCGGGACCGGCCTTGAGATCAACCTCCCAGCTCCGGCTCACAGCGAATGTTCTGACTTAGATGACGACGGCCAGTGTGACGCCGACGATCCCTGCCCCGAGGACAATCCGGACGATACGGACTCCGATGGCGTCTGCGATTCCGACGATCCTTGCCCCAACGACGATCCGGATGACACGGATTCCGATGGGCAGTGCGACTCCATAGATCCCTGCCCTGCAGATGCAAACGACTCCTGCCTAGCACCCTGCTTCGGCCACGGTGGCGACACCGATGGAGATGGCCAATGTGACGATTCGGATGCGTGCCCAAATGACGACCCGGACGACACGGATGGTGACGGCGTTTGTGATTCCGACGATCCTTGCCCCAGCGACAATCCAGATGATACGGACTCCGATGGGCAGTGCGATTCCGATGACCCATGCCCTAACGATGCTGCCGACGCTTGCCTCACTCCATGCTTTGGACATGGGGGAGACACGGATGGGGACGCCGTCTGCGATGACGTGGATCTTTGCCCGAACGACAATCCCAATGACACCGACGGCGATGGCCTTTGCGACTCCGACGATTCTTGCCCTAATCTCACCAATTCGGGAAGCGATTCCGATTTGGACGGCGTGGATGATGTTTGCGATGCCTGCGATGGAGATGACTCATCGGGGGACAGCGACAATGATGACAACTGCGACGACATAGATCCTTGCCCGAATGACAACACGGATTCCTGCGGTCCTTGTGATGCAAGTGGCGGGGATACAGACGGGGATGGAACTTGCGATGACGACGATGTCTGTCCCAACGACAACGCCAACGACTCAGATGGAGACGGGGTTTGTGACAGCGATGACCCATGCCCTGATGACAACCCCGATGACACAGATTCGGATGGGCAATGCGATTCCGATGATCCATGCCCCAACGACAACGCCGATGACACCGATGGCGATGGGGCATGCGATTCTGATGACCCATGCCCTAACGATCCGACCGACGCTTGCGCAGACCCTTGCAATGGGCATGACGGCGACACCGACAGTGACGGGCAATGCGACGATGCGGACGTCTGTCCGGACGATAATACAAATACTTGCTGCCATGCCACGATGACCTGCACAGAAGGCAGCTGCGGCCTAACGTATAACGGCTTTTTCGTCGGCGGCGGCGGAAACCCTTCCGCTTGGGAAATCCATTTCCCTTACGATGCCACAGATGAAGAAGGTTCCGGTTCTCCCATCACGATCTACTCCAGCACTTACCACGTCACGTTTATGACGGACGTAAACACGAATGCCTTGAAGGCTGCACTGGTCGCAGGATTCCCCAGTAGCTGGAGTGTTTCTGGAAACTTTTCAGAATCGATGGTCTTGCGAAACGGGACGAACGACATTGTGGTTTATATCGAGTTTGATCCTGACAACTATACGGGAGACTATTTCCTACGGGTGGATACGGATTTCAACTGCAACTCAGACACCCCCTGCGGAGATGGGGCGATTGATAATAAGTGCGCTTATGCGTGTGATTTTGGTGTCACCTCTTCCCAACCTTGCGACACCCCAGGCACCGACGTCGATGGGAATCCGTACTGGGGCACTAACAATACCTGCGTGAATGGCCTCCACGCCGGAAACTGCATCGTCCAGTAGCTCTACTGGCGCGCTAGGTAAGCCGCAATTGCCTGCGCTTCGGAATCCGTAACTGATTGAATAGCAGAGCGCATGTGGTGGGACGCGCCATTGGTCCGTAGTCCGTCACGGATCTGTATAATTTGCTGGTAAGTGTACGTTTCGCGCTGCCCTGAAATCTCGGGGTACTCTTCAAAAATGGGGTGGCGTCCGGCGGCCCCGTGGCAAGCCTGGCAGCCACGCGCTTCGTAGAGCTCGCGCCCTAACCGCACCTCTTCGCTAGAGCGGTCCCGCACTAACCAGCCTGCAAATGCTGGATCAAAGAGATGCACACAAAGCGGCGCGCCCAACGCGAAAGCAAACAAAACCAGAATGGTGCGCTTTAGGAGCTTAGGAAAAGCTGAGCATTTCATAGAGAAACCCTCGCAACCATTTCCAAGCAGTGATCGTGCGGATGCGCCGTAACGTACCGCGGGCATTCACCAGGTAAATTTCCTCATCAGGACCCACGGTCAAACTAGAAGTCGCATAAAGCGCTCCCACATGAGGGCCCCGCATGGTGGGCCATTTATACACGTCGAGGCGTACCTCAAAAACTGTGGACCCTGGGGTATAGGGGAAAGAAAAAATGCCTCGAATATAATCCGATAAAACTACACGTCCTTTTAACGCCGGCACGGCGTTTCCACGATAAATCGCCGCCCCCGTGAGAGACACTGCGATATTGCGTGGGATAGAGGCGAGCGGCTTTACTATATTCTGTTGCTCACAGCTCCCGAAACTGCGTTGGTGGCAAACCTCTCCTTCCACCAGCGGCCAGCCGTGAAATTCTCCTCGCCTCACTTGCGTGACCTCTTCACGCGCTTCGGCTCCCACATCTGCGACAATGAGGGAATCGGTTAGCACGTCCTCAGAAAACCGCCAGGGGTTGCGAAACCCATTTGCCCAGATCTCGGGCAAGGAGCCGTCTTCTGAGTTTACATAGGGATTGTCCGGCGGAATGGCGTAAGGCCGCTTTGCCGAGGCGTTCGAAACATCAATCCGCAAGATGCTCCCGAGCCGAGTCTTGCGTTGCAAAATCTGGGTACCTTGCTCGGAGGTCTGTCCCACACCAGAATCTCCCACGGAGACAAACAACATCCCGTGGCGATCAAAAAGCAAAAGCCCCCCATTGTGTGAGTCTTGGAGTTTTGCGATTTCCAAAATTTTAAGCCCCGATCGGGGATCCGCGACCAGGCGATCATTCACCGTGAACCGCATCACCACCGAACGCTTGGGCGCGTCCAAAGAATAGAAAACATACAGGTAGGGCCGCGACGGAAACTTCGGATCGAAAGCAAGAGAGAGTAGGCCCTCCTCAATTCCAGAGGAATAAACCTGTGAGGTGAGATCGAGAACTTCGCCTTCCACTCGGGAAGAGTTTGGACGCGCCCAACGCACACGCCCTGCGCGCTCGGCAATCACGAATTTGAAGTCCGTACCCTGCCCTAAGAACGCCACGTGGACAGGGAAATCAAAGGTCACTCCCGGTGCAACATCCTCGATATCTATGTGAGGGCGGCGCAAAAATCCCCGAGCAAAAAGGAACACGGTCAACGCCGCAAGCGTCGTCCAACCCAGTGCACTAAGGCAGCAGAGTACCCGCTTTTTAAGGTTCCCCGACATGGGCCAAGTCTTAGCATCCCAAGCGTTTCCCGTCAGGGATTTCCCGGCATACCCCTTGCTAACTCTCCGGACGGCACTGCCGTTTCGGCCCCTTCCAGCCTGGAATCTGGGGGCCGGGTGCCGAAAAAGAGGAGGACCTATGACAAAACTCGCGAGCCTCGCATTTGCTGGCTTACTGCTCTCGGCTACCGCTTCTGCGGTCGAGCCTATGGCTATGGAATCGCGCTCGGCGCAAGTTTCGGAAAGCACCGAAACCCCGGTTGTGCGTGAAATCGCTCGGCACCGCCGCCGGCACCGTCGGCACCACCGCCGCCATGCGTGCTTCCGCCGGCACCGCCACTTCCACCGCCGCTAGGCTGGAAGCTTAAGAAAAACCCTTTAAATACCGATAACTAGGCATGCGATCGCTTGCTCTGGTTATCGGTTTTTTGTTTTTTCCCGCCCACGCAGGGGCCCCTTTGACCGTGGAGCAAACCCTCAGTGGAATCCGGGGCTCCACGCTGGCAGACCGCATCGATAGCGCTAGCGTCCAGCTTCTGGGCCAACCCTTCTTAGATGCGCCCTTGGGCGAAGGCCCCGGTTCCCGTTACGACTCGGGCCCGGCTTATCGCCTCGACGGTTTTGACTGCACGACATTCGTGGAAACGGTGCTCGCACTAGCTAAATCCAAAAGCGTCTCCCAGTTTGAAAAAACTCTTCGCCAAATCCGCTACCGCGGAGGCAAAGCCAGCTTCGCCTCACGGAACCACTTTCCCTGTGTAGATTGGATTCCGAACAATACACAAAATGGAACTCTGGAAGACATTACCGCCACCATCGGAGCGGCGTGGGGCGTGGAGTACGCCGC
The DNA here is from genome assembly GCA_019750655.1 of bacterium. Taxonomy (GTDB): domain Bacteria; phylum Bdellovibrionota; class FAC87; order UBA2466; family UBA2466; genus JAIEOG01. The sequence continues at coordinate 7,429 of JAIEOG010000285.1, read as the reverse complement.
AGGCGTCATTTCGAAAAAAGGTTGGGCCCTGAAACTCCCTCCGTCGGTCATCCGCGCCGAGGGCCTAACAGACGCCGAACGCGCCACCCGCTTGAAAGAAATCGTCACGCAGTTTGCCTCAGCACCAGAGCAAACACCGCACTTGGCCTATATTCCCTTGGAAAAATTCATCAACCGTAAAGAAGTGTCCCCGGAAGAACGTGCACGCCGCGAGCTCGAAGAAAAAGAAGTAACTCTGAAAGACAGGTCGGCAATACCGCGAGAAACACAATCCGTGGAGCTCGATTTAGAAAAGCAAATCCATAACGAAGTAGTCGGTGTGAAACTCAAATACCTCATCCAAGACACCACCGTGGATGAAAAGCTCCTGCGTGCCATTCCCACCGGGACGATCTTGAACGTCGTAAAACCAGGGTGGAAAATTCCCGGTACGCACTTAAATGTTTCACACCAAGGTTTTGTGATTCAAAAAAAGGATGCGGCTTATTTCCGCCACGTAAGCAAATCCACTGGCCGCACGAAAGATGTTCTACTCGCGAACTACCTCAGGCTCTGCCTGCTCATGCCCGCCATCAAGGGCATCAATCTGCAACAACCGCGTGGTTAAGCCTTTTCCAACCGAAGCTTGAGGACAGCGCCATCAATCTCGTGTTCGGCGCTCCAGCTACCCGTGCTCGTAGCACTAATAGCGTCTGCCAGGACCTCGGAAGCAATATGCGCCTGGTGGGTCTTAACGGCATCGCTAAGTTCCTTATCGTCGCTATAAAACTCCAGGCGAATCCGATCGGTGATCTTCAGACCTGAGTCCTTGCGGAGTTTTTGCACGCGGTTCACGAATTCACGCGCTTGGCCTTCTGCCATGAGAACTGGATCCACCGTCGAATCGAGCCAGATTGTTACCGAGCCAGAGGTTTGGATGGCGCCCGCATGCTTAGGCTGGCGTTCGATCGTCACTTCACTCAGCAAGACTTTTTCACCCAACACATCGAGCGAGCCATCTTTTTCCAACCGTGCAACTGCATCGGCAGGTAATTCCTTCACAGCCTGCAAAACGGCCTTCATCTTCTGGCCCAAGCGGGGCCCCAGAACCTTAGCATTCGCCTTAGCCGTCAGTGTTACCCACTGCGACTCATCCGAGCTAAAGGAAACGTTCTTCACGTTGAGCTCTTGAGCGATTAAAGCCTGGTGCCGCTCTATCGTCTGTTTGTCTTGCGGGTTCTTCGTGATGATTTTGATCTCACGCAAGGGCTGGCGCGTTTTCAAACGGTGCGTATTGCGGCAATTGCGCCCCATGAAAACGACGGTTTCGATCAGCGCCATTTCCTTTTCAAGCCCGCGATCGACCCATTTAGGGTTGAACGTCGGAAACCGGCACAAGTGAATGCTCTCGGCGGAATCCTTGGTGCCTTTAAGATTCTGGTAAATGGCTTCCGTCACAAACGGCAGAATCGGCGCTAACGCCTTAGAAAACTCCACCAAAGTGAAATACAAAGTGGCGTAGGCTTGCTCTTTATCCGCGCTCTTCTCTTCAGACCAGAACCGACGCCGATTCAAGCGGATGTACCAGTTGGTTAGCTGGTCGATGAACTGCACCACATCGGGAATTACTTCGTAGAGATGGTACTGCGCCATCTTCTGCTCATACGATTCCACTAGCGACTGGAGACGCGAAATCAGCCAACGATCGATCTCGTTGTCGAGCTTCTCCAAAGTCGAAGCCTGGAACTTCTCCGGCGACCAGCCATCAGCCTGCGCGTAAGTCACAAAGAAACTGTAAGCATTCCACAGAGGCAAAAGGACCGAGCGAACGATCTCCTTCACGCCCGCTTCTGAAAAGCGCAAATCTTCTGCGTGGGAAGCCGGTGAGGTCATAAGGTAAGCGCGCAAAGCATCCGCGCCGTACTTATTCAAAACTTCCGTGGGCTCGGGATAATTCTTGAGCCGCTTGCTCATTTTCTTGCCGTCTTCGGCAAGGACCATCCCGTTCACAACCACATTCTTAAACGGCGGCTTATCGAAGAGCGCCGTAGACAAGACCGAAAGCGTATAGAACCAGCCGCGCGTCTGGTCGATCCCTTCGGCGATAAAATCCGCTGGGTAGTGCCGTTCGAAGGCCGCTTTATTTCCAAACGGGTAGTGCTGCTGGGCATACGGCATGCTCCCGCTCTCAAACCAGCAATCGAAAACCTCAGAAATCCGGCGCATCAGCTTTCCGGACGTTGGCGACTTAAAGGTAATATCGTCGACAAAGTGCTTGTGAAGGTCGGTGACTTTCTGGCCACTGAGTTTTTCCAACTCCGCGACCGAGCCTATGCAGATCATCTCCTGCTTATCTTCCGAGCGCCAAATAGGCAGAGGCGTTCCCCAGAAACGATTACGGCTGATGTTCCAGTCTCTCGCGTTCTCGAGCCAGTTACCGAAGCGCCCATCCTTTAGGTGCTCCGGCACCCAATGGGTTTTCTGGTTATTGGCGATTAAGCGCGCCTTGAGCGGCTCAAGCTTCACAAACCAGGTGGAAATGGCCTTGTTCATGAGCGGCGTGTCGCTGCGGTAGCAGAAAGCGTAATTATGCGTGTAGGTGTCGTGGCGGAAGATCAAACCCTTCGCCTTCAAATCGCGGATGACAAGCTTGTCGACGTCCTTGAAATGCACGCCTTGGTATTCCGGAACGGCGTCGGTGAACTTCCCTTCGGCATCGGTAGCATCCACCAAGCCAATGCCGGCCTTCTGGCCGACAGCAAAGTCTTCTTCCCCATGGGCGGGCGCCGTATGCACTATCCCGGTACCATCCGTCGCCGTGACATGGTCACCGACATAAACCTGGAAAGCGCCCTGGCTTTTGCGTGAAGCAAAGTGCGGGAACAAAGGTTCGTACTTCCACCCAACGAGGCCAGATCCCTTGAATCGCCCCAGCTCCGTAAGGGCCTTACCACTAAAGTAAGCCTCTAAACGGTCGGCCGCGACTACGTAGCTCTCGTCCGGTTGATCGGCCAGACTGACTTCGACGTACTCAATGTCCGCTCCAACCGCCAAAGCGAGGTTGGCCGGCAGGGTCCAGGGAGTAGTCGTCCAAGCCAGGACAAAACGCTTCTTCGCCCCTTTGCCCGTACCTTGAGTGACGGGAAACTTAACCGTCAGCGCCGGGTCTTGGACTTCTTTATAGTTGAGACCGGCCTCAAAATTCGAAAGCGGGGAGCTGATGCGCCAGGAATAGGGCATCACACGGTGGCCTTCGTAAACCAGGCCCTGCTCCCAGAGCTGGCGCGTCACCCACCAGACCGTCTCCATGTACTGCGGATCCATGGTGCGGTAGGCGTTCTTGAAGTCGACCCAGCGGCCGGTGCGGCTGATGACTTCTTCCCATTCCTTGGTGAAACGCTGGACGATGCCTCGGCAGGCTTCGTTAAAGTTACCGATCCCCATTTTGTGGACATCGGCGAGGCCATTGAGGCCCTTTTCCTTCTCCAACTCGTATTCGACCGGCAGGCCGTGGCAGTCCCAGCCCCAGCGGCGCTCGACGTAGCGGCCCTTCATCACCCAATACCGTGGCACGATGTCCTTCAGCGTACCCGGAAGAATATGGCCGTAATGGGGAAGGCCTGTCGCAAAAGGCGGCCCGTCGTAAAAGATGAAGGGCTCTTTGCCTGCATTGGCTTTGAGGCCCTTATCGACGATGCCGTCGCGGTGCCAGAAGGCGAGGATTTCTTCCTCAAGAGCGGGGAAACTGACGTCGGGGCTGACCGGTTTCATGGAACCGCGACGTTATAATAGAAGCGCAAACGACGCAAACTTCCGCTTTGGCTCGCGGAAAATGTTGCCTAGTTCTTCATCTGCAACGAGCGATCGGGGGTTACGCCGGGCAACTCTTCCAGGCCCGCAGTCGGCTCTCGCTCTTCGCTGCCGGAATCGGGGCTTTGCCCTTTAGCGGCCTTGCGGCGGTAGCTCCATTCCAACGCAGAAGCGAGCATAAACAACCCTACCCACCAAATCGCTAGCGTTCCGACGGTCGCGATATCGCCCAGGCTTTTCAAAACGCCAGCACGGGCAAATATCAGAATCCCGAACCCGATGACCGAAGTCCCCATCGCAAGGTTGATGCCCGGAGCGAGATCGCGCGCGGCCTTAAAGCCAGAACGCGTTTCACGAGCTCGGTGCACCAGGTGGATCGGCACGTCGATTCCAAGAGCCACGAACGAAGGGATGATCGTGATGTTCAAGATGTTGAATTGGACGCCGAAGATCGCCATCAAGCCCATGCCCACGACGAAAGCGAGGAGCAAAGGCACATAGCTAGCGATCGTATCGCCCATCCGGCGCGTGTTCAGCCAGATGAAGAAACCCACCGACAGGAAGATCATCACCAAGATGACCGAGCCGTCGCGTTTGATGAGGTCCAAGATGTCGGAGAAAACCACGGCATCGGAGCCCGTCAATGCGTTCGGGAATTCTTTCTCCACGGCCCGTAGCATGCCGGCAAAAGCCGAAACTCCGTCGTAATGGCTCATCGAAACAGCCGGATAAACATAGAGCAAATAGCCCTTGTTGTTCTGGCCGCGCAGAGCGTCCTGCAAATGCTCCGGAATGTCGGTGAAGGTGAAGGGGTTAGCATTCACCCAGCGGCGTACGCCCTCACCGGGCACGCCAAGCACTTTTTCAATCCACCGGTCTTTGATCGGCTTCAACGTCGTGCGCATGTGCGCCATGACCGTAGCTTTCTCGGCCTGGTTTTCTGGCACAATGCTGGCGCCACTAATCACGTCCGTTACCAAGGCCGGGATATACTTCTCACGAATGCTCTTCTCGATCGCCAAAGCTTCTTCTTTGGTATCCGCAGCAATTGCGGAGGGAACGGCCGAGCGTCCGTAGACTTTGTCGATCAAGTGCGCGACTTCCTCCATCTCAGTGGAGTGCTTCATCATCTTTTCGAAGTCGTATTGGAAGCCCACCTGCGAAGCCATCACCATGATCGCACCGGTGATTACGCAAGCGACGACAAACCCTTTCGGCACCGGGATCATCGGGAATTCGAAGTTCTTAAACAGCGGGGGAGGCACAGGCAAAGTATCCGCCCGGAAAAACCGCGCAAGGCACGAGAAGCTCAAGAGCAAGCAGATAAAGACTGCCGCAATCCCCGTGCCGCAAACAAAGCCAAACTCCGAGAAAGCGCGGAAAGAGCTGAAAGACAGCAGGAAGAACGTAAACGCAGCCGCCGCGGCACCCACGAAAATAGAATGGCCGGTGCTGGAAATCGTGCGCCAGAAAATATCCGGTTCGTTGCTTGAGGGCTCACGCCGCTCTAGGCGTAACCGCAGGAACAAGTGCACGCTGTAATCGACGCCCAAGCCGGAAAGAATCCCGACAAGGAAGCCAGTAATAATGTTGATATGCCCGATGAACAGGCGCGTCGCCCCCATCGTAATCCCAAGGCCCATGAACACAGGGATGAAAATCACGGCCATGGCACGGAAGCTGCGGATGTAAAGCAACAGCACCAACATGATGAGCGAGATCGACAGGAGACCCAAGCGCGAGATATCGCCTTGGATCATTTCCGTTTCCAAAACTTTATTGTAGTAACGCTCACCGAAGCGGTAGGTCACACCGGCTGGCAGAATATCTTTCAGAATCTTTTCACAGTAGGCGATGAGCTCAGCAGTTTTCTTTAGATCCGTCGAGTCGAAACTGGGCTTCGCCATGATGAGCAAGTTTTTGCCATCGGGGGATGTGAGGTAGGGTGTCGTTTCGGCCGATTTCTTCGCCCGTGCCGTTAAGTCTTGGTTGAAGGCGGCGGGTTCTTCCGTCTTTTTCTCGTCATCAAACAGACCGAGATCGAAGACCTTCTTTTTCGAAACTTTGATTTCTTTTTCGATGTTGCGATCGAGCTCTCGAAGTTTTTCCACATCCATGTAGTAGAGCATGTGGTCTTCGAAAAAGCGTTGTTCGCGGTGGAAGGAGCTACTGCGCAGAAGGGGCGTCTTTTTCAGCTCCTCAATAATCTTGGGCGCTACTTCGAGGTGCGACTTCGCGTCTTGCGCATCCAACACAATTGCGAAGAATCCCACCCCACCCACAATTTCGGTGAGCTTATTGAACTTCACCACCGCCGGGTGATTGTCCGGAAGCAGGTCGGTGAGGGAGAGTTTCAACTGCACTCCCAAGCCGAGGTAAAAACCTACCAGCGCCAACACACCCAGCACGATGGTGATGGGGGCTGACCAGGTAATGGTGAATTTCTTTATCCAGGGGCTCTTAATCGCGTCGTTTGACATGAGGCTTCCGGGTTGATGAAAGGACCAGATACTAATCGGCTAAGTTGCGCTCTTCAATGAGGCCTCCCTGCGGGTGCCTAAGCCATTAAATTACCTAGCAAAATCCGATCCACGCGAAGGCCCCGGCCCAATGTCCCACCATTTCTTCATAATTGAACGGCTTTTGGCCCTTAAGATGAGAACATTATTACGGCTTTATGAGGATAGTTCGATGCGCATCCGATTGGCCCCTTGGGCTCGCCTTTTCGTGGTTCTAACCATTCTGCACACGTCTCAGTCTCTGGCGGACGAGCCGAAGGTATACTTTGAAAAAGAATGCCTTGAGCTGTTCTCGGCCCACCCGACGAGCATCCAGGCCAGCCAGAATGAAACCAAAGTCCAAGAAGCCAAAGGCATGATGCGGTTCGAAAAGGTCATCGTCACCGAGACGCGAGAGGGCCAGGTCGCCGAAACGTTCATCCAAATCCGCAACTGCCGCGCGATGGAACCGGCCAGCCCGCTCTAACCAAGCCCCGCCCTTAAGATCTTGAGTTTCAAAAGCCCCATGCTAGTGTCGCCCCTAGTTTTAAGGGGGCCTCATGCGACGCATTTTCCAAACCACGGCGGCTTTTTCCGCGCTGTTACTTGCCAGCGCTTGCTCTAACTCCACTGAAGTGACTTCGTTGCAGCTCTCACCACTGAGCGCGAAGCAAACCGACCAGTTTCTCAATACACTGGGCGATATCGGAATGGCGCTCTCGGTAGCTTCCGTGGCCAAGCCCGGCGGTTTTGCAGCCGCGTGCCCTCCCGGCAGCACGGCTTGCGATACGACGACTCAAGATCAAGACGCTGACGAGATGGCGAGCTTGCTCCTTACTTCGATCCAGATCGGCGATTGCGACGTCCCGCGCCCCTTACCCTCTGACTTAAACCTGCCCACGCTCCGCAATGGCATGATCCTGCGGACAAAGCTCCAAGAAGTCGATTTCCGCATTCAGGGCGATCAGTGCCCCATTCGCCTCGAGTTCCATTCCAAAGCGAGTGGAGATCCTTTGAACGGCCAGGTGACCTACTCTTTGGTTTACGAGGTACGCGATCCCAAAATGCGCGACATCGGAAAAATCAGCCGAGCCACCCTCACGGGTACGGGCTCCTTCACGGTGCCCAGCCAAGAACTTGTT
>JAIEOG010000335.1 GCA_019750655.1 bacterium | reverse complement strand
ATTTGAAAGCGTTGAGCCGTGTTTGCGATCGCGCGCAAGCGGTGCTCACCCGCCAAGAAACGCAAAATAATTTCGGCCCTCCCAGCGCTGAAGAAGAAGAGTTGCGCGCGCTCCGCGCCAGCCCCGTGCGCCAGCAGTCCGCGTCGGTTATTCCCTCCGTCCGTGAACTCGAAGATCGCAAACAAGCTCTGCGGCCTCGTATGGCAGTCGATCTTCGCAGTCTTTTGCGAGATCAACTTTCCTGATCGGCTTGTTTGACGCGTTTTTGTAAGCCACCGAAACTTTAAGGTGTTTCTAACAAAACGCTGTTAACAACCTTCCAACAATACCCTTGACATAGAGAGTTACCAGCCGAACAATGAGCCTCGAATTACCCGTCTCTCGTAGACGGTTGTTAGCCATATTTAATGGCAGACTCTTGCCGGGCTGGAGGGTCTACCTGTTGAATGGGGCAACGGGGTGGGGCAGGTCCTTTCTCCATGAGAGGGCGAGGCTCATTAGCACGTTCAGGTTTCCAAGTAGGGTGGGTTCAGGAGTAGTTATCGCAACCTCGTTGACGGCTTAAAGAAAACTCACATAGCACCTTATTTAAGGTTGGGGGATAAATGGAGAAGGCAAAAATCATTAAACGGTATCAAAACCGTAAGCTCTATGACACGGATGCAAGCTGCTATGTCACGTTGGATGAAATAGCAGAAATGATCCAGCAAGGTGAAGAAGTTGCGGTCGTCGATAATCGCAACCAAAAAGACATCACCGCGATGACTTTGACCCAGATTATTTTTGAAAAGCAGAAGAAGTCGGAAACGCCTGTTCCGATCACGACTCTGCGCCACATCATCCAGCACGGCGATGGTTCCTTTAGCTCCTTCTTGGCCAAAGGCGCCGAGACGGCACAAGGGGAAATCATCCGCACTTTGGAAACCCAGGTAAAAGACCTTGGTTCCAAGCTTTCCGAGCTGGAAGCTAAATACGGTGTGGTTACCGGGCGCGATGGCGCTACGGCTGCTAAAAACGCCGAAGTTTAAGCCCTGGCGAAGGTAAGGCTAGAATACTCTTGAAGAATTGACCGCCCTCCGAGGGGACTTGGAGGGCGGTTCGTAATTTGAGATAATGATTCTAGCTCCCCTGTCCGGTAGGTGAGTTTGAGTTAATTCTTACCCGACAGGTTCTTATCCAGGGGCCCTCTCTTACTGTGGTGCGCATGCCTATTCGTAGGAAGCCTAAAACGGTAACAGGGCGACCACTTAATATACTGGGTTAAGAATTCCATACCACCGCTAGTGACGGGGGAGTTATTTCTCCCCGGCGCATTTTCGGGGAGCAACCGTGACGAGCAACAGAACGATCAAATGGATCGAGAGCCTTGCCGAGCAGGAGGTCTCTATCCAATCCGGCGATCGCCTCAGCATCGATCTTTACAAGACTAAAGACGAAGTCCTCTCCGTAGAAACTTCCACGTTTGTCCGCGACCTTTACTACCACGTCGACTACCTGATTCGGCTCTTCAATCTCCGTGTGGTGGAAGAGGCCATGCAATTGCGCCTAGCCAAGCAAGGCGAGGGCGATGCCTTTGGTGTCACGCGCGGGGATATGCGTTTGACCGTATCGACAACCGCTCCAGGCGTCATCCAGTTTGCTTGCGAGAAGCTCCTAGACCCCAACCTAGGCCCTCGCAGCAGTGTGATGTTCTCGGGCGGTATCGAAGCCCAATTCGGCCTGTTCCACGAAGTCGACTGGTCTTGTTTGGGAAATAAAGTCATCCCCGAGCAAGTCGCTCGCCACTACCTCACAGAATTCATCCAAGTCAGCCGGCCCGGCAAATCCGCAACCTGAGAGGGTAAAATGCGTATCGCAGCCTGTCTGCTCCTAACGCTCGCCTTTGGCGTATTCGCTAAGGACCATGCGAAAGATGGCCAGCACCCCGAGCCCGGGGATGGGCCGAACTATCCGGCGCTCATAAAGGCACTGGATGCGAAGCACTACATCGACCGCGAGGTAGCGGATCGAGAGCTGCGCAATCTGGGGGCAAGTTCTGTGGGGCCTCTGCGGAAAGCGCTCGAAGGTCCGCAGAGTTCTGAAAGCAACTGGCGGATTCGCGCGGTGCTACAGGGTCTTGTCCAACCCCTGGAGCTCACTCCGGATAATTTCTACGCATTACTAGTCGCAGAAGCGAAGCGCATGCCGGGATTGAAGGAGCTTTGCGAGGTCCTGGCTCCTCTAGAGAAAGAGCTTAAAGGAAACCCCTCTGAACTTCGCAAACAGATAAAAGAGCTGCAGATTACCGATGGGGACTCGGCGGAGGATAAGGACAGAATTAAGGAAAGGGATAAAAAACTAGCTGCGCTCTTTGAGCAGCTTCTAGCCCAGATGGCCGATGGCATTGCGAAAAACCAGGGCTGGTCCAAAGAGTATTGTAAGAGCGAGGCTGGTGGCCACGGTTTTGTGGGCGGCGCCTGCATCTTGTTCGATCCCAAGACTCGCAAGCTTTATTCGTTGATCAGCTCCGGCGGAACAGTAGTAGCTCTCACGGCTCTTTCTCCGCGAGACAGCGACGAATTCAAGGAGGTCATGACGCCGATCATCGCGCGCCACCCCGGGGCCGTGTACCACAAAGACAAGGAGTTCTCGGTTGCGGGCATTCTGGGGAATGCAGCACGTAAGCAAGGGGGCCTGCTTGATAAAGTGGAAGGGCAGCTTTCTTACTCGGATAAAGAGATCGACGCCGCCCTAGCAAAGTTTCCCCCGCTATCCTTAGGGCTCGGAGTGAGTGTCTCCGCTTCCAACGGGCCGTGCTCTTTTGTGGCGGTCACCGATAAGGCGATACAGCTCACTTCTGCTGGTGCCTTCGATGACTATCTCAAAGAAGCATACAAAAATTCGAAGAACTTCGCCGGGCTAGATCAGATACTGCGTACTGGCAGCGGAGAACCGAGAGCCAGGCTTTTCCACATTAAATAAACTAGAAAATCGACAAGGATTCTCCGGGCACTCCTTGCAGAAGAACTTTCAATAGGCGGTGAGCCTCTGCGTAGGTTCCGAGCTTAGCCTTGTCGAAGGGCGGTTGGGGATCTAGATCGCGGTTGGCGATTTCGGCGTATTTGCACAGCCCCCCATATACTCGGCGGCTGGGTTCTGCTTTCTGTGCCATCAACAACTCACCTTCTCTGGCAGATAACCCACCAAAACTATCTAGAAACGCGGCAGCTTCCTTTTGCCCCGAGTCCGGGAAGCGATAACTCAACAAGATGAAGAGTTTTTGCAGGCGATCAGGCTTAGTGATGTCCTGGCCCGCACGATCGAGAAACTGCTTGAGGGCCCCCACCGCGCCCGTTTGTAAATCTCCAAAACCTTCAGGGGCAGGAGGAAGGTTTCTTCGGGTGAGGCTGTCGCGCTCTTTAGGGTTAAGTTTCACCGGATGGTAGGCGAGGTAGCGGGGGCCCAGAACGTCTCTTCCCGCGAGCACTAGCTTTCGCATCAGAGGCCCGGAAACAGAAGCCAGGTGGAAGTTCTCTAAATCGATTCTTTCATCCGCAGGCGCTACGGAGTTCCAGCGTAAGACGATATTCCTCCAAGCTAGATACAGGCGAGCCTGCGCATGTCTCTCCTTGTTCAGGGCTTTTTCGCCGGCGAAAAGGGAAATTTCTGCGCGTTCCCAATCTGCAAGCGCTGCCGCGCGTACGGAGGGTGGAAGGCCGGCGGCGGCCGCTTTTAAAACCAGAGCAGCGCTCTCTTTTGCCTCAAAGTCTTTCACCAAGTCGGCAAGCGCCGACAGGGCTCCGCTTTCGCGAGCGCTGAACTCGAGAATCTTTGTGAGTTCTCGAGGGTCGATCCGCATCACTGACCAAATCTGGTCGCAGTTCTTGAACGTCAACGGACGGTATCTGCTGGGCTCATCGGACCCACGGCACACCAAGGTCAGAAGCCCGGAAAAGAAAAGGAGAGCTTTCACTCTCCCTAGTTTAGCACGTGGAGACTTGGGTCCATTTTCCATTCTATTCCCGTCCATTTCCTGGAGTGGTTCAGGGGTTTCTGTGCGCAAACTTCCGGTACGGGTTTCGCAATGCACCGCCGGCATAGGAGGCAAAATGCCGAGCGGAAATAGAGGGCAGGGCCTGGTCGAATACTTGATTTTGGTTTGTCTGATTGCGGTTTCTTCCATCTGGGTAGTGGGTGCCGTGGGAAAGAACATCACCGAACAGTATGCCAATCTTTCCCGCGCCATTACCAAAGGCGACGGGAAAGCGATTGCGACGACGGAAGTGGATGCGGGCGCCTACGAGGCGCGTGGCATGGACGATTTCATGCGCGGCGCACGCAAGCAAGGTGGCTCGGGTGGGCGCTGGTAAACGAAATCGAGGCTCCGCCTTACTGGATGCGGTTCTTGCGCTCCCACTTTTCTTGCCTTTGGTTTTTCTCTACTCCGAAGCCAGCCGGAGAGTGTGGGTGGAGCACCTTTGCCACCACTCGTCTTTTCTCGCGGTTCGCCAATCGCTCTTCGGTGGATCGGGGCCTTCTTCACTCCGGAGCGCGGTCTTTTCTCCGAAAATCGAATGGGCGCAACGGCAGGGTTACCGCACTGCCAAAGTCCAGCTTCGTTTTAATAGCTTTTGGCGATTCCCTTGGCGTGGCGGCACCAAACACGGTTTTGAGGTTACGCGGCAATGTCGCTTTGCTTTTTCTCCCTGATGGCCGGCCCCTTGTTGCTCAGTCTCGGCTGGATGCAGCTGCGGTTTACGGAGCTTTACAACTGGGAACGTTCGCTCATCGCTCTGGACAATGCCGCGGTGGTTTTGGGGCGCGCCGAGCGTTCTGTTTTGGGCGATCTCGCCAAAGCCAATCGAGAACTCCAGCACCGCGACCTAGCACATCACCCTTGGCATGCTTGCGCGCGAGTCCCGGCTACGGCAGCGAAGTGCCTTCCCGTGGACCGCACCGCCGAGCAGGCGTTGTCGGCCGTTTGGCACCGGCATTGGGCTCAAGCTGTTGCGCGGTGGCGGCAGGCTGAAGGCGAGGCTCGGTTGCAGACAGTGGGGGCTCCGGGAAAAGTAGATTGGTCTCGCTCTGCGCTGCCGCCCGTCCGCCCGAGGCGTTGCTCGCAGTGTGGGGCTTGGACCGGCTGGGAGCGTGTGGAAGCGCCGCCGACTCAGGTGGTTTTGCGTTGGGAGTCCAGAGTGCAGCGGCTCGCGGTTCGAGTCCAGGGCCAGTGGCAGCATGAGCCGCTCCGGTACTCAGTGAGGGAGGTTGCCGGTGCCGTTCCGTGAAAGCGCAGCAGGGCAGTGTCCTATTGGAAACGCTACTCATCGCCGTTTTAGTTGGCGCAGTTTGTTTGCCGTGCCATTGGGCACTTCTCAAACAATGGCGCCTGCGCTTGGAGAATCTCCAGGAGCAAAGATTGCGCTACGATGGCATCCCCTATCAGAAAAGCTAAAGCGGCAGCTTTGGCGGCGCCGTAGAACAGTGTTCTGGGTGGCTGCTGGTGTGTTGGGCTTTTTGGGGCAGCACTTTTCTCAGCCGGCGAAACCCACCGAAAAGCCACGCGTTCTCGTCCTGCAAGAAGCACTGCCTTCGGGCGCGCGTTTAACCCTCGGGGATCTCGGAGTGGCAGAAGGCGCACAGCAAGGGGCCGTGGAAGCCCGCTACCTCGATCGGGTCGATGGCCGCCGTCTGGCCCACGCAATGGAGGCCGGAGCGGCACTGAAATATTCCGATCTAGAGTGGGGCGATGGGCTTGGGAGCCGTGTGCCGGCGGGCAAGCTCGCCTATCCCCTTGAGGGCCAAGAAGGGGCGCGGCTAACCGAAGGCGATCGGCTCGAATTCTTCTCCACGCCACACCAGGGTGGGGCGGCGCGGCGTCTGCTCTCGGGGGTTTTAGTTTTGGATGCGGGGGAAGGCCGGGGGCCTCTTGTGGCTTTGAGTGCCGAGGAAATCGCTTGGGTGGAAACAGCTGCGCAAACGGGTAAACTAAAGATTGCGATCCAAAGTTCCCGCGATACCGCTTCGGGCCAGCGCCATTTCACCGGAGCCAACCGCCAGCAGCGTTCCATTGAAGTCTGGGAGGAAGAACTGTGATCTCGCTTTTTCTGCGCAGTGTACTGATTGCGGGATTGTGTTTTCCGCTGCCCGGAACCGCCGCCGTGGATTCCGCTTTTCGCGTGGGCATAGTGGGCGTCGGCACGGATCTACCGCAAGCCGAGCGCCTTTACCCAAGGTTGGAAAAACAAATCGAACGTTGGTTGGGGGATCACCCGGCTTGGGGGGTTCGAGCCAAAAGCCTGGGCACCGAAAAGGAGGCGCTTAGCGGCTCTCGAAAACACCTGCTGATCTTGGAGCAGTCGACGGATCCTTCAAACCGCTCCATCGCCGTAGAGCAGGCCGAACGCAGTGCCGAAGCCCTGAGCCGATTGGCGAGTGCTGGGCCTCAAATCCAGCATTACCGGCTCTTCCAGGCCGCACAGGCGCTTGAAAAAGGCGACAGCGCTTTGGTGCGTGCGCGTTTAGAGCAAGCTGTTACCGGGCATCCCGAAGGTACGCTGTCCGCCATCGCCTGGCGCGGGATTCCCGAAAATGCCGTGCAACCGTTGCTCGATCGCATCCAAGCGGCTCCGCTTCCCTGCGCTTGCCGCGTAGAACTCACTGTGGAGCCCGCGTCGGCGGATATCCGGGTGCAGGGATATGCTTTTGGCAAACAAAGGGAATTCGAGTTTCTCACGGGCCGAGTCTACCCTGTGGAAATCAGCGCCGAGGGCTACGAGACTTTGAACAGCACCGTCGATTGCCGGCGTTCCGGACAGTGGATGGAGTCGGCACGGCTAGCGCACGCAAAAGACCGCACGCCGGCGGTAGCGTCTCTGGAGAACGTCCGCCAGTGGGCGGAATTGGATGCGTTGTTAGCTGTCCAAGCCGGTGCAGAGGGTTTTTCGCTTTCGCTTTATTCTCCGGGCCGCGGCATTCAGAAGCTTCCGACTCGCTTGCCTCTAACCTATGCGAACCTCTCCCAAGGCACGGCAGAAGGGGATTTCCCGCTATCGGGGGCTGTTCTGACCGACGCTCTCGATCAGCACCGGGCAGCGCCCTTGCGCGTATCGACCCAAATCGGATCGGAGCGTGGGTATGAGCTGCCGCGCGCTGAATCGCGGGAAACGTTTGGGGAGCGAAAGTGGTACGAAAGCCGCGAGCTTTGGATTCTTTCGGGGCTTGTGGCCGTTGGCCTGGCAACGGCGTTGATTGCTACCCGGCAAGAGCGCGATATTCACTCCAACCCTGTCATTCAGCTCGGACTAGATTGAGGCTCCCATGGTGCACGATAAGTTCTTGGTGAAGCTTTTCAGCGGCGTGTCTTCCAAGCATGTATTTCTTCTATCGTGGCTGGCGATTTGCGGGTTTTTTGCGTTTTTGATGGTCGCGGGCTATCGCCGCGCCTACCGTAGAAATTTCCGCCGAGATTCCGGCCCCCGCGTTCGTGTGGACACACGCCAAATCGGGGGAGCAGGGAAAGACGTTCCGGCTAAGCGATCCTAAGCCCGCGGCTCAGGTATCGTCCTCGCTCTCGCCACCATCCTTAGCGCCGAGCTCATCTAGGCTCGCATCGTCATCGTCGCCCAGGTCGTCCACGCTTTCGAATTCCGAAGCATTGGTCGGGCCGTCTTCTTCGTCACGGAGCATGGTTTTAGGCTTGGCCTTTTTCTCCGTGGCCTGTTTGAACAAAGCAAGCTCAGCATTAGGGTCGACTTCCGTGCCACACTTTGGGCACTGGATGGATGCTTTGGCCAAGTCGTAGAACTTGGAAGCACATTTGGGACAAGTGCGCTTGGTCCCTAAAGTCACAGGTGCTGCTGCCGTTTTTGCTGCCGCTTTTTTCATTTCCTCGATGTCCCCTATGTCGAATGCTGTTTTCGAAGAGAGCCTCGATTACTGGGAAAGATTTTTTTCGTCAAGTCACTCTTTGTCGAAGGACGTTAACTCGACAAACCGCCTGAACCGTTCTTCTACGGCCTTCTTTTCTAATTGTAGCAAACAGGTGAAGCCGAAGTCCTGTACTGTGAAAGAGGCCATGACATTCCCATAAACGACTGCTTTACGCAGGGCAGAACGGGATAGGGAGAAGTTAGATTGGGAGGCTAGATAGCCCACAAAGCCACCCGCAAACGTGTCTCCCGCGCCTGTGGGGTCCTTAACCTCTGCCAAGGGTAGGGCAGGTAGGCTGAAGACTTCGCCATGGTCAAAAAGCATCGCCCCGTACTCTCCCCGCTTTACGAGCGTGATCTGAGGGCCCCAACCGCGCACGATCTGAGCGGCTTTAACCACATTATGGGTTTGGGTTAGCTGGCGGATTTCTGCCTCATTGATGATGAGGCAATGGCAGCGCGAAATAGCCTTAACCAAAGCGTCGCGGCTGCTTTCAATCCAGAAATTCATGGTGTCGATGGCGATAAACTTGGGGTTTTTCACCTGGTCGAGCACTTTCATTTGCAGGGCAGGGACAATATTGCCCAAAAAGACAAATTCACTGTCGGTGTAATCCGGCGGGAGCTGGGGCTCGAAATTCTGGAAAACGTTGAGTTCCGTCTGGAGGGTGGTCGCTTCGTTTAGGTCGTAGCTGTACTTACCCGCCCAGTGAAAGGTCCGGCCTTGCTCGATCTTAATGCCCTTGGTATCGACGCCCTTTTTCTGGAGAAGTGCGAGGTGTTCCTTGGGGTAATCCTCGCCCACCACACTAACCACTTTCACCGGAGCGAAATGGCTAGCAGAGAGAGAGAAGTAATTGGCCGAACCACCCAGGGCTTTGGACACGCGCCCGAAAGGCGTTTCAATAGTGTCGAAGGCCATGGAGCCAATCGCAACGATGGAGGACATGCTGGAGAACCTTTCAGTTAAGCTTATTTAGGCAAAGTGAACTGGTAAAAGAGAGTACGGCCTTCGCGCTTAACCTCAAGGTAAATCTTCTTCGAACCCCCTAAAAGTTTGCGGTAATTCGCAAGCGTATCCAGTTTTTTCCGATTGACGGTGACGAGAATATCTCCCACTTCCAATCCGACCTGTTCGCCCATGGAGCCTGGCTGGACTGCCTCTACGACCAAGCCGTTTTTCCCCTTCGTAACCACTAGCCCGAGTTTATCGGGCGCCGCGTCGGCAGGTGCGCTGCCCTTTTCGGCTAGCGAATCGGAATCTGGCAGCTCGCCAATGTTGACCGTGACGTTCTTAGTCTTTTTGTCCGCGTAGGAGACCACGCGCATTTCGATTTTCTGACCCGGTTTAAAACCCGCAATCATTTTCTGCAGAGCCGTGACTTCAGTGACGTCTTTGCCGTTGATCTGGACGATCGCATCGCCCGCTCGCAGGCCTGCCTTGGCGGCGGGGCTTTCTTCCAGGACTTCGTGGATGCCCACGCCTTGTTTCACACCGAGTTCCTTACCCAGTTCTTCATCGAGAGGCTGGATATAAACGCCGAGCCAACCACGGACGATTTTGCCGTCCTTGGCGAGCTTGCTGGTGACATCCCGCGCGAGATCCGAGGGGATCGCAAAGCCGATGCCCATGTATCCACCACTGCGCGTATAAATCGCGGTGTTCACGCCGATGATCTTGCCTTCGAGATCGCAAAGGGGACCGCCCGAATTTCCCGGGTTGATGGCGGCATCCGTCTGGATGAGGTCTCCACCGTACTCCGTGCCCGCCAGCGCCATCGAATTGCGGCCACCAATGGCGCTCACAATACCGACGGTAACGGACTGGCCGAGCGCAAAGGGGCTACCAATCGCAATCGCCCAGTCGCCCACTTCCACGGAGCTCGAGTCTGCCCACACGGCAGGTTCCGGAAGGTCTTTCGTGCTTTCTAATTTCAAAACGGCCAAGTCGGTTTTGGGATCCGTGCCGATGATCTTGGCTTTGATATCTGTCTTCTGGCCATTGAAGGTGACCAGGATTTCGTTTGCTTCGGCCACGACGTGGTTATTCGTTACGACGATGCCTGCTTTATCCACTAAGATGCCCGAGCCAACGCTGGTTTGCGGGCCTTCCTGCTGAGGGAAGGGAAAGGGCTGTCCGAATCGTTCAAAGAACTCAAAGAATGGATCGCGCGAATAGGGCGACTCTTCATCCTCGCCGCCTCTCTGGCGCAAACCACGCCGGCCCGCCGTTGTCGGCCGCTTCGTCGATTTGATGTTCACCACCGCCGGGCCGACTTTCTTGGCGATTAAGCGGAAACTTTCGGAAGTTTTTTTGAGCAAAGTCCCTTCGGGCCCGAGCTGAGCTGCGGCAGGGTTATCGAGTGTCCCGATTTTAGCGGTAGCGTCCGGAGAACGCGTGTAGGTGTACTGGACTCCCGCGTAAATCAGAACGCTCACCAGTGCGGCAATTCCGCCTGCGAAAAGATAGGGGAGGAGTTTGGCAATCCGTGAACGTCCGGGGCGGTTTTCGATTTCGCTCATGAGTCCTCTTTATGCGGCTTTCTTAAAACTTAGCTCGCCGGATTTTTCCAAGGAGATGCGTAGCCGATCTCCCGGCTGGAATTCGCCTTCCAATAGCCGGTTTGCTAAGGGGTTCAAAATCAATTCTGTAACCAGGCGCTTCAACGGCCTTGCGCCATAGACGGGGTCATACCCGCGTTCCGCGAGCTGTTTCTTCACGGAATCGTCGAGGACGATACTCAGGTTCCGCCCCGCCAGCAACTCCTTTAGGTTCTCCAGTTGGATCTCGACGATCTGTCCGATCTCGTCCTGAGTGAGTGGCTGGTACACGACGATATCGTCGAGGCGATTCAAAAACTCAGGCCGGAAATGCGCACGTACATCTTGCATCATTCGATCGCGCACCGCGACACTGACAGCTTCTCCTGGTTCCAGATGTTGGGTCCCGAGGTTGGAGGTGAGAATTAGAATGGTGTTCTTAAAGTTCACCTTGTTGCCTTGGCCATCTGTCAGAATGCCGTCATCCAAAACTTGCAGGAGCACGTTGAAGACGTCCTTGTGCGCTTTTTCCACTTCATCAAATAGCACCACACAATAAGGACGGCGGCGAACGGCTTCTGTGAGTACGCCCCCTTCTTCATACCCTACATAGCCGGGCGGGGCGCCGATGAGCCGGGAAACGGAATGCTTTTCCATGAACTCGCTCATATCGATGCGGACCATGTTGTTCTCGTCATCAAACAAGAACTCCGCGAGGGCCTTGGCCGTCTCCGTCTTACCAACCCCCGTGGGACCTAAGAATAAAAAACCGCCAATGGGACGCTTCGGGTCCGAAAGGCCGGCTTGGTTTCGACGTACGGCATTGCAAACGGTGCGGATGGCTTCTTCTTGGCCAATGACGCGTTTGCGCAGTTCTTGTTCCATGCGCAGGAGTTTTCGTTTTTCGGATTCCAACATCTTTGAAACAGGGATGCCGGTCCATTTAGCGACAACTTCCGCGATATCTTCTTCAGTGACTTCCTGGCGCAGCATGCTGCCCGGGCGTGTTTGTTCTGCAAGCCGCGCAGACGCATCGGTCACTTTCTTTTCGAGCTCCGTCAGTTTGCCATATTTCAATTCCGCAGCTTTCTCGAGATCGCCGTTGCGCTCGGCTTTTTCTGCAAGGTGGCGCGTTTGCTCAATTTGCTCTTTAAGGCCCGAGAGCTCGGTGATGAGGGTCTTCTCGCCTTGCCACTGGATCTTGAGTTTGGCAGATTTTCCGCGCAGTTCTTCGATGTTGTTTTCCAAGGTAGCCAAGCGCGCCTTTGCGGCGGGCGTGCTTTCCTTTTTCAAGGCTTCACGTTCCACACCAAACTGAGTGAGCTTACGTTCCAGCTCGTCGATTTCGGTAGGCATGCTATCGATCTCGATGCGGATCTTGCTCGCAGCTTCATCGATCAAATCGATCGCTTTGTCTGGTAGCTGCCGGTGGGTGATGTAGCGGTGGCTGAGTTTCGCCGCTGCGATAATCGCGCCATCGAGGATTTTGATCCCGTGGTGCACTTCGTACTTTTCTTTTAAACCACGCAGAATGGAGACTGTGTCCTCGACCGAAGGCTCGCCTACGTAGACTTGCTGGAAGCGGCGTTCTAACGCTGAGTCTTTTTCGATGTATTGGCGGTATTCGTCGAGCGTTGTTGCACCCACGCAGCGCAATTCGCCGCGCGCGAGAGCGGGTTTCAACATATTGGAGGCATCCAGGCTGCCTTCCGATTTTCCCGCACCGACAACGGTGTGGAGTTCATCGATGAATAGAATGATGGAACCCTGTGCGGTCGTGACTTCCTTGAGCACGGCTTTCAGGCGTTCTTCGAATTCACCGCGGTACTTAGCCCCAGCGACAAGAGATCCCAAGTCCAGAGCCAGTAGCTTTTTGTTCTTGAGGCTTTCTGGAACATCGCCTGCGACTATGCGCTGGGCGAGGCCTTCGGCGATTGCAGTCTTACCGACGCCTGGTTCGCCAATCAAAACGGGATTGTTCTTTGTGCGGCGGGAAAGCACCTGGATCACGCGCCGGATTTCCGAGTCGCGCCCAATCACGGGATCGAGCCGGCCATTCGACGCCGCGGCCGTAAGGTCGCGCGTGTAACGGCCGAGGGCATCGTATTTTTCCTCAGGGTTTTGGTCGGTAACTTTCTGGGAACCGCGTACAGATCGCAGAGCCGTTAAGAATTCCGGCTTCGCGATGGCGTTCTTTGAGAACAGGCCGCTGAGGCCTGGTTCTTTTGAGCCCAGCAGCGCGAGGAACAGGTGCTCGGTGCTAATGAAATCGTCTTTCAGCGCTTTGGATTCGTCTTCCGATTGGACCAAGATCTTGTTCAGCGCGGGTGAGACATAAGGTTGCGCATTGCCAGTGACCTGCGGCTTCTTTGCCAGGTCCTTTTCGACTGCAGTAGCGAGAGCGGCGGCTTTGCCGGCCCCGATTTTATCCAGCA
>JAIEOG010000451.1 GCA_019750655.1 bacterium | reverse complement strand
CAGCAAATTCTGGCGTCCCTGCAAAAATAACTTTCATTAACGCCCAGCCTTTTTGTTCAACTCACGTTCTTCTTTCCGATTTTTATTTTACAAACTTCGGCTCAAGGCCAGGCCAATCTTTTGAAGGTTGCGAAGAAGAATAATGCCCGCATTCTTTTTGCCAGTACAAGCGAAGTTTACGGTGACCCCTTAGTGCATCCACAGGTTGAAAGCTATTGGGGGAATGTGAACCCTATCGGCCCGCGCAGCTGCTACGACGAAGCCAAACGCTTCTCCGAAGCTATTACGATGGCCTACTTACGCACCCAAAGCGTGCAGTCGCGCATTATCCGCATCTTCAATACCTACGGCCCGCGCATGCGCGCTGAGGATGGCCGTGTGGTGCCGAATTTCTGCATGCAAGCACTGCGTGGCGAGCCGTTGACAGTCTATGGTCAAGGCCAGCAGACGCGCAGCTTTTGCTACGTCTCGGACTTAGTCGAAGGCATCCTGCGCGTTTTCCAGTCCGACTACACGCTGCCGGTGAACTTAGGCAACCCGAACGAAATTACGATCCGCGAATTCGCGGAGCGCACTATTGCGCTCTCGGGCAAGAAACTCGCGATTCGCGAAGAGCCGTTGCCACAGGACGATCCGAAAACGCGCCGTCCGGATATCACGCTGGTGAAAAAGCTTACGGGTTGGGAGCCGAAAGTGGATCTCGCGACCGGGCTCGCAGCCACTTATGCGTATTTCCAAACCCAGGTCCATGCTGAAACACGACCGACTGGCTCAGCGCCAGAAAAAACAGTGTCGCCATAAGCGTTTGCGTGTGAAAAAAATGTGAGTCGAAAGCGGCTCCCACACTGAACACCGTAAGGCCCGCTACTCCTGAAACTAAAAATCCCCGCTCCGGTTTCGAAAGGCCGGGCCGATCCCAAACCGCCCAGTAGCTGCGGTAGGCGCAGATTAGGAAAAACAAGAACGCCAAGAAACCCACCGCTCCCGTAGTCGCCAAGAGATCAAAGTAAAGAGAGTGCGGGTCGGTGGGGAAATACTTGTTCGCAAGATCCGCGGCAGTCATATACTTCTCGCGCTGGAGCTCGAAACCATGGTGGTAGCCCGAACCCCAAACCGGGTTGTCCTGGAACATGGCCCAAGAAATTTCCCAAAGCCGTAGGCGCTCAGAGTTCTGGCCCGGGCGGATGGATTTCACGCGTTCTGCGAGTGGGCCAGCCAAGAAAACGGCGATTACGAGCACGGCGCCTGCAGCGCCCAGCAAGGGTTTCCAATAGCGTCGGATCCATAAAAGGCCCATGAGTAGCGTGCTTGCTGCCCAGGCCACCCACGCGCCCCGAGAACCGCTCAGAGCGAGTGCGGGAAGCACCGCCACGGCCCCCAGCGCAAACCAGACGCGCTGTTTGCGGGTTTCTGCTTCGAGCGCCTGGCCCAGAAGCAGGGTGTAGAGAAGCAGCGATGTGTAGGCAAAAGGGTTGTGGTGGTAAAGAAAGCCGCGTGCGTGGAAGAAGTTCCCAGGCCCCTCAAGAAACCCCGCCAGGCGCACATTCGCAAATCCCCAGTCATACACGGGGCAGAAGGTGCCGGTGAATTGCAGGCACGCGACGAGCAATAGAATCAAGGCAAGCGGCGTCCCCGCCAGCGCAAGGCGCACGCGCACCGCGGGGTAGTAAGCGAAGTAGAGCACCAACAAGAAGTAAAAAGCAAAATACCGCAGCTTGCCCAGAGGCTTTCCAAAGCCCGAGCCTTCCGCGAACGCGATGGAGAGCGACGCGGCCATGACAAAAAGCACAATAGGCCAGAACAAAGGCGTGCGGGGGATTTGCGAAAGCTTGGGGCCTAGTAGCCAGCAACCGAACACCGCGAGCAAAAGGGTACTTGCGGCAATTCCGGAAGCAGACGCGAAAATCGAGAAAAAAAGCAGCCAGACGGAAAAGTCTGTAACGCGCTGGGGAAGAGTCTTGGGTGGCACGCTTCGGGTGTAGGCTGGGCGCAAGCTTCTTGCAATGAAAAAGCCATAATGGCCAGGAGCGTCATTATCTTTTTTGCTATAATAAAATGGCTTCCTTAAATCTCGTCAAAAACTCTGGGTATTGCGTAGGGGTCCCCCCGAGGGGAGGGGTTTTCCATGGATAAACGTAAGTCCAAAGACAAATCCACCACAAAGAAATCAAAGATTTCTCGTAAGGTCGTCGATCTATCGGCTTACCGTGAGGAAAAGAACGAGGAACGCCGCCGCGAATACGAGCGCGTGTTGTTCCACAAAATCCTCGGCGTTTACAGCTTCGCTGAGTTCAATAACAAGATCCACAACGTCGAAGTTCTCGACATTTCTTACTCTGGGATCTTGTTCCGCGAATTGCACCCGCAGCTGCCTAGCCAGCCGGGTTCCAAAGTCGCCTTGCGTTTTTATTTCACGCCCAGTTCCTATCTGCGCTTAGTGGTCGAAGTGAAGCGCACGCGCCCCTTTAAGTCGGGTGGCCGTCAGGGCTTGGAGTATGGGTGCGAGCTAGATAAATCAACGCGCTCTTACGAAGTGCTGCGCCAGCTGGTGCAGTTCATGTACAAGTACGCCGAGATCGCGTGCCAAGACGCGACCCCACCGATGATCTGGTTCTAAAAAAGGCTTAGAGCGGCCCGTGTGAAGAGCCAGGATCGATGTCCTGGCAATAGGGGTAAAGGAAAAGCCCCAGGCGCTTGAGTTCCTTCAGCGTGATCCCTTCCGGCGGCAACGTCATTTCCACACAGAAGTCCTTACGAATCGGGAACGAAACGTGGCGGACCGCGTCCGAAGACACGGGCGCTACTTCCAGGCTCGCTTCCATTTCCTCTTCGACCGGTAGAGCGACTTTGGCTTTTTTGCCGGCTGGTTTCACCGGCTGCTTCTTGTCTTTGTGCTTGTCGGCAGCGGCAGCGGCTTTCGCCTTATCCGTAACAGCGCGCTCCCAAGCAAAAGGATCGGCAGACCAAGCTTTGAAATCTTCGATCGAGCTTTTTACGCGCGATTTGTAGACCTTCAACGTCGAGGCACGCACGTTATTATTGCGATTGCGGAAGCGATTCACCAAAACGTCGAGGTTCGACAGGATGTAGTCGAGGCTATCTTCTTCTTCGTTCAAAACGCCAAAGAGATTATTGCAAGCAGTGAGGCGGTTGTGGATGGCGTGCTCGTTCAAAATCGATTTACGCCCAGCGAATTCCAAAAACTTCAGCACTTCTTCCGTGTCCCGGATGAGGGACATCTGATTCCCACCGGGAATCACCTTCATGCCAATCCGATTGTCACTGCCCATGCCCTGCATTCAACCAACCCCGTATTCAAATGTTGCAAATCTTTTATGTAAGTAAGCGGAGTGCGAACTTCTAACCCCAACCCAAATCCAATCTTTGGGAAAGCTTGTTAAGGTGTCAATATTTCAGAAACAAATTCTTCAAAACCCTTCCCACCGCGGCTCTGCGTGATCGTCCGGGGACGAGATGACAACGAATCCCAAACATCTCGGACATTTGCGACACCAAAAGTATGTAAAAAGTATTCGAAGAGCGGTTCATCGTTGAGTGAATCCCCAATGAACGCGACTTCGTCCGGCGCAATTCCCAAAGCTTCCGGAGTCGCGAGCAATGCGCGCGCGCCAGTGCGTTTATCGTGGTGGCCGAAAAGATAATTGATGTGCGTATTGCTCACGCTCGCATGCACGCCGGGTTCGGAACGCAGAATTTCGCCCGCGATTTCCCGCTGCGCTGCGGTAAGGTGCACACCCTCTTCACAATGAACCAGAGCAAAATCGAATAAGCGGTAAGGTTGATCCATCGAGAGCTGTGCTTCGGGAATCGCTTCGCGGATTTTCAGAAAGAGCTGTTGCAGCTTTTCCCGCTGCGCAGGAGAGTTGTCTCGTGCAGCGAGCGGGATCATCCGCACGCCGTTTTCTCCGCGCACATAAAGTCCCGCGCCATTCTCATAAACAACGGCGTCTAAGGGCCATAGGCGAATCATCATCTCCGCCCACCCTGCGGGCCGCCCCGTCACGACAGCGGTGAACAGGCGCGCGCGCTTTAAGCGCCAAAGGCTTTCGTAGGTGCTGTCCAAGAGAAAACGATCGGTCGTAAGCGTGCCGTCAAGATCGGTAAAAACCGCGCGTATATTGGGCGCCTTCAATGCCGTACCTTAGGTGTGTTCGTTCTTAAGCTGCTTTAAGAAACCGAGCAGCTCGCGAGGGTAGTCCGAGATGATCGCATCCACGCCGCTTTCGAGCAGCGGACGCCATTCCGCGGGGTTATTTGCCGTCCAAGGGACGACTTGGATCCCCAAGCCATGGCATTTGCCCACTTCATGCGCATTCACGAGTCCCAAGTAGGGAGAGGCCCATTGGGCGCCTTCGGCCGCGGTGAGTTCGCAAAAGTTTCTTTCGTTCTCAAAGAGGCAAGAAAGCCGGAGCTTGGGCTCGAGCTTTTTTGCGATGCGCAAAGTGCGAAAATCAAAAGACTGCAAGATCGTCTTCTCCACCGCGCCATGCTTGCGGAAAACTTCTAAGATGGTGCGCGTAAAGAGCTCCGGATCGGGAATCCACTTTGGGTCCGCAGCGGTCATCTTCGTTTCGATATTCAATTCCAGATGCGCGGCTTTGGTCTTCCACCAGTTTAGAAACGCATCCAGCGTGGGGATCCGCGTTCCCGGAATTTTTTTCTGCTGAGGGAAGCGCGCCTGAGGCACGCCACCACAATCAAACTGGCCCAGCTCTTCTAGCTTCAGAGAGCGGATAGGGATCGGCTGCGTGACTTCGCGCCCATCATGGTAGGTGCAAAGGCGGTTGGTGATTTCCGGATCGTGCGTCACGACCGGCACATTATCGGCCGTGAACTGTAGATCGAGTTCCAAGACCTGCGCGCCGCTAGCAACGGCTTCTTCAAAAGCAGGGAAGGTGTTTTCGGGGTGCGTCCCGCGGGAACCCCGGTGCCCATGGACAGCGAGCTTGTTTAGAACCTCAGGCCGGATAGGCATTGTATGGCTACTCCCCATTAACAAGGCGGCTGCGATGCAGAGCAGCCCGATGATCTTTCCACCCCATCTCACCCGCGTACCTTACCCTGGATTAGCGGGCTCTGCAAAATGTGGAGATTTTCAGGTGCGCCGGACGGGCTGGTGCGCTACCTTCGGGGGCTGCTGAAAGAGGGAAGTATGGTCAAAGTCGTCCGCGCCAGTACTAAAAAAGAATACAAGCAATTCGAAAACGCAGGAGAGATCGTCCTTAAAGACGACCCCTACTTCGTTCCCCCCTTCCCAGGAAGCCTGGTGAAGCTGCTTTCGCCCAAAGGGCCTTTGGCAAAGCATGGCGGTGTCGCCTGCTTTGTGGCCTACCGCGATGGCAAGGTCGTGGGCCGCGTCGCCGCGATGGAAAACGATTCGTACAATAAGTACCACGGCGAGGAAGCCGGCTTTTTCGGGTTCTTTGATTTCATCAACGACGTCGAAGTCGCGCGCGCCTTGCTGCATGCCGCACGCGATTACTTTGCCGCTAAGGGCATCAAGATCATGCGCGGCCCCTACAATACATCCTATGAGTGCGGGCTGTTGGTGGAAGGCTTTGAGTCTTCGCCGATGGTCATGATGGTCTACAACCCGCCTTACTATGTGGATATGTACGGCAAGCTGGGCCTCATCCCCGCGCGCAACCTTTACGCGTTTTATATCTCGGGCGCGCAGGAAGCTCCGGCCCGCATCCTCAAAATCGTCGAGCGTGTGAAACGCAATACGGGCATCACTTGCCGGCCAATCAATATGAAAAACCTGGACCCCGATCTTCGGGCGATTCAGGAAATCTATAACGGCACGCTGAATCGCAACTGGGGCTTTGTTCCGATGACTTTCGAAGACATCAAAGCCGTTGCAGCCGACCTCGTCGAAGTCGCTGACCCAGAGCTCATCATGATTGCGGAAAAAGACGGCAAAGCGATTGGCTTCTCGCTCGTTATTCCGAATATCAATGAGTTCATGTGGCGCGCGCGCGGTTCGGGAACGTTCGTGCGCATTTTAAAGTTCGTTTGGTGGTTAAAGACCAGCCGCCCAAAGGAAGCTCGGTTGGCGGTTTTGGGTGTATTGCCCGAATACCAAAACAAAGGCTTGGGAGCTTTGTTCTACGCCGAAACCTTGCTTAAAGGCGGCCGCAAATACCTCGGCGGCGAGCTGTCCTGGGTAGAAGAGAACAATAAAGAGATCATCGCGGGCATCACCGTCATGGGTGCGCAAAAGTATAAAAGCTACCGCATCTACGAATCGGCGACGGCAGGGGCCACGCATTGAAACTTCTCATCACGGGTGTAACGGGGTTTGTGGGGCGCAATTTTCTGCTCTCCGCATTAGAGAGCGGGCAATACGAAGCGATCTACTTGCCGGTGCGAAACCGCGCTAAGTTCGAGGCGCAGCTTAAGCAAGACGGCATCCCTGCAAACCACCCGTCGCTCCGCGTGTTTGAAGCCACGGCGGGGGATTGGAAACTAGGCGACGCGGCCCAGGCCGAACATGCCGTGCATGCCGCGGGCGTGATTTTTGCGCGGACGCGCGAAGAGTACTGGGACACCAACGTCGAGGGCACGATCCGCCTTTTCCGTGCATTGAAGAATCCGCAGAAAGTGGTTGTGCTTTCTTCTTTAGCAGCCGCGGGCCCCAATGCCACGGCCCTGGCTAGAGTCGAGCGAGATAGTTCTGAGCCCGTAACCTGGTACGGCCAATCCAAATTGGAAATGGAACGCCGTCTCGCCGGTGAGTTTGCAAAAGTGCCCTACCTGCTTTTGCGGCCGCCGATGATTTTTGGGCCCCGCGACCAGGCTACGCTCCCGCTTTTTAAGATGGTGCGCAATCCGGTGCACTTCAAACCTGGCTATGCGGACAAGTATTTCAGCGTGCTTTCGGTAGACGATCTGGTGGAGGCCATTCAGACAGCGTTGGGCCATTCTTGGTCGAGCTCCGGCGGTGTCTATTATGTCGCGCACCCTCATGTGATCACTGATCGCGAGCTGCTTTCTAATGCCGCTGCCGTCTCTGGTCGGCCGAGCCGCGTGGTCTGGGTGCCCCAACCGCTTTTGAAGCTCGCTTCCCGCTTAATCGACACTATCCCCACCTGGCGCGCGACCATTCCGAGCCTCTCAGTAGACCGTGCCAAGGAGATCTGGCCCAAGCGTTGGGTGGTTTCCGCGGCTGCTTTTGAGCGGGATTTTGGGTGGCGGGCTAAGACCTCCTTCCGCCAGTCCTTGGAGCAAACCCGTGCCTGGTACCTCCAGACGGGCCAGATTTAGCCCCCTCCTTTACCGCTCTGAGAAGGGCTATGCAGCTACCAATTGACGGGTGCGCTACGCTCTGATTACGGTTGAGGTGGGTATCACCTAACTAGAGATTTCTGTTTTTCTTGGGGGAAAGGCAGAGTGGGGTCTTTGGATAGGTTTAGTCTCGCTGGGGTTGGCGAGTGGGGGATCTATGCATCTTTGGGGCGCTCTTTTCTTCGTACTTTCTTTTGCTTTAGTTGGCTGCGGTAAACCAGAACCAACACACGCTTTTGATCTGCCGCGCTTTCAAGTGCCGCCTCTCGAATCGCAACGCATTGAAATGTTGCGCCGGTTTCCCTTGGTTAACGCTCAGGAAGAAGAATCTGCGCCGATGGATCCCGTAAGCGGCCGTGCGCCGTTCGGTGCTTTGGTACACATGCCGGCCTCCGGCAAAGGCGGCTTCTGCTCCGTCGCCCACGTGACGCGCGGGTTTGTCACGGCCAATGCCCACTGCATCGACGAAGATAAAGATGCCGGAAACTATTTCGTAGTGTTTTACAACCGCCGCAACTGGAAGCGCTATGAGCGTGTCCTGTCTTTTGCTTATGTCGGCAATCGCGAAAGCCTGGATGTGGCCGTGCTGAAAATCAGCGACGATGCTGCCAGCAGCTGGGACACGGTGGATGGCGACAACATCCCCGCAGAGCGCGATCTCGAAAACTCCGACGCGATCATGCACAAAGTGATCGCGTGGACGTTTAACCCTTTTGAAAAAAACCACCCGGAGCTGTTTGAACGTTACAAAGGCCCCGGAATGCGTTTCTACCCGAAACATTGTAATGCGGCCCGCAAGCCCCCAGAACTTTTTGGAGTGGGTTTAAACAATGGCAAGCCGGGCAAAACGCACATCCGTTCGCCTCGTGAAGATGTAAAGGGTATGCACTGGTTCATCGACGATTGCGATGGGCGCCCAGTAAAGGGCAATAGCGGTTCGTTAGTCACCGACGCCAATGACATCCGCAAAATGCTGGGCGTTTTCCACTGGACCGTCGAAGCCGACGAAAAGGATCAAGAGAAGTTCAACCACTTCGAATACAAATCTCTCGATGGCCACGAGCAAGTGTTGAGCTGGGAAGATATGTCCAAGCGCGTGTTCTACGGCGTAGGCAGCGACTTCACGTTCCTATTCTCGCAAGCGGGCAAGGTTTTCTAATTCCCGGGGTAGAAGCGCCAAAGGCCTTCTACCTGGGCATTCCACCCTTCGGGGACTGGAAAGTCGGCGTGCGCGGTGAGTAATCGGTTGCCGCGTTGCCAGATGCGAAGCCCACGTTTGTTCGTGTAAGGGCCTTCGGCTAATACCTCTAAACAAGTGCGCCTGCTTCCCAATAAGCTAGGAATGGAATGCCGGGCCTCTGCTTCCGAGGCAAACAGGAAGACGCTTAGAGCAAGGCGTGGATAGCCCATCTCCCGTTCATAAAAGACAGTGCTATTGACCGTTTTGACGCCAGGCGCTTCTTTTTTTTCAAGCGCAGTCGCTGGGCGTTTTTCGTGCCGGGCATAGAGCTCGTCGGGTACGAAAGGGAGCAACCAGTCTACCATTTCAATGACATTGAGCTGGCTTTCGGCCTTGGTTGCCCAGTCTCCCGGGTTTTTGAGCACCGTTAAATTCGTCGGCAGATTCTCGAGCGCTTTCCAAGCTAGTGCGGGGGATTTGTCCAAGAGCCGGCGTATGAAATAAGTGCCAGCACCGCGGATTTGGCTGTTCATGTCTCGGTGTTCCCACTCGATGGGAAACTCCGGATAGAGAATAGAACAGCGCGGAAGCTTTCGTGCTTCGGCCAGGCGCTGGACCACGGCGTAAGCCAACCCTTCGCTGGTGGCTCCGTCGATGAGTCTACGCAGCTGGTTGCGATCGGGGATTCCGGCGAGAACACCCCGCGAAAGCCAGCCCAATTGGAGTGCATGGGTGAGTTCGTGCGCTAAGATCATTTCGTAAAAATCTAGAGGTCTATTTCGGTACTCGGGGGGCAACCAATCGTCGATCCGATCCGAAAAGAGATAGACCTTTCCATCGTGTGGGTTGCAATAACCTAAGGCTTCAGGAATCTGGCTGTGGTCTTCGACTACTTTGCCGCTGCCACTGATCCTCTGGAATTGCTCTCGAAAAAGAAGCTTAGCTTGCTGGAGTGTCGTGATTTCCACTTCCGGAACCGTGGCAAACTTTTTTTGCAGAAGAGATTCGATCTGAGGGATTAGTTCATCCCGCCAGGCCGTGGCTTGGGCTTTGTCCACAGCGCCAAAGGCACTTAAACCCCAAGTGAATAGCAATAGGGCTGAAAGACGGTGCATTAGAAATCCGCGAAGTATTTCCAGAGAAGACCGCCGACTTGTTCCACGGTGCCGGGTAGGAAGGTTTTATTTTCCGTCAGCAACAAGATGTGTGAACCGCG
Source organism: bacterium (assembly GCA_019750655.1). Taxonomy (GTDB): domain Bacteria; phylum Bdellovibrionota; class FAC87; order UBA2466; family UBA2466; genus JAIEOG01. The sequence goes on along the minus strand of JAIEOG010000451.1, from coordinate 3,104 downwards.
GACACTCACTAGCCTTTCTAGGCCGCCGTTTAGCTGTTTTACGCAGGACTTTTCTGCTTCCACTTCGGGTGCGAGCTCTCGGGCGAATTCCAGGGCTTTGTCTTCTGACTCTACTTCTGCCCATTGGAAGGAGGCTTTTGGTAGTCCATGGTAGCTAACCAGATCGATTTGGATCATGCGTTTAACCGAGGCCAGCCCGTCCGCGCTCAGAGAAGTATGGTCGTGAATCTGGTAGCGGGCATAAACGCTTTTGTCCTCTAGCAGGGGAAGCAGTTCATCCAACATCGCGACGAGTTTGGCGGGCTTCGGCGCTCCTTGGAAACTTTCCAGGTTACGAGGTGGATTCTCTACGGTGCGCCAGACCGCTTCTGGTCCGCCCTGGGCCAGAAGCCTAGAGAGGAAGTCTGCTCCCAGCGAAATCAGCTGAAAATTAATATCCCCAAAATTACCGCTTAAATGCGACAAGTGAGTCGGTGTTGCGCGGTAATTCTCGGCGAGGATTTTAGCGACGGCATATTCCAAGCCCCGGCGAATTCCATTGCGGATCATCTTACGCAGGAGATTCGGCTCCGCCTGGAGGTTCATCGGGTAGTGTTGCAAATACATTGCTCCCACGAGGAAGTGAGAGAGCGCTATTTTGAAAAATGGGATGCGTTCAACACCCTGGAGACTCTCGGGAACCTGGGCCTCCAGTGACGTCCCAAAGATATAAATCTTGCCATCAATATTGTTGAAGACACCAAAAGCTTCCTCAGGGAGCTTTGAGAAATCCTCTGACGGACGGCCTGCAGCCAATTCTGCTTCGACCTGCTCGCGGAAAAGCTCTCGGGCGCGCTCGATTTTAAGAACGTGGATTACGGGTTTGTGCTTGAACCGACGGCCCAAGATTTCTTCGATTTGGGGGATGAGTTCTGATGCCCAGATTTCGCAATTGGATTGCGAAGGAGTAACCGGTCCAACTGCCCAGATCGGCGCACAGCTAAACATCCAAAATGCCACGAGAAAGCGCATCGCGGACCTTTAGCAGGATGGGCTTTGGGGGACAAGTAGAAAGGCTGAGGTGAAAATTTCTAAAACCACTTAAGCACTTGATATCACGTGAATATTCGCTGGTGCCGAACAATGTCTCTTGTTTGCAAGCAGCCTCGTCCCTATACTGCGCGCTCCCAAACAAAACCGGAGTGATGATGTTGTTTAGCAAGCCTGCTGACTCGGCTGCGAGTGGCCTGAAACCGTTTGTTCTGCGCACACGCGACGGCTTTCTCGTGGGGTTGGCGATGGACCCGGAAAAAGGGTCTCCTTGCGTGCGTTGCGTGCAAGGCTGGCTTGAAAAACGTGGCATGGGTTCCCAGCCCGGTAAGATTGAAGAATTAAATATCCGCCGCGATGTCTTGGCAGAGCTACTCGCCAGCAATTCCGCGCACGTGATTTACGAAGTCCACCACGACGGCACGGTGAACCGCTTGAAGAGCACCGTGTTTCCATTGCCAGGTTGCCCGTGCTCCAAAGGCAAGTTCGCGCCACCGCAGGACAGTGACCCGACGAATAACCTGACTTTCTCGCCTATTACTTCGATCAAGTGCGTGCGCTATGTAACGCCTCAAGGCCACCTATGGCTGACGAGTGCGAGCGGCCAACACGCGTTGGGCAAAGAACGCATTTCCGTTTATGGTGCGGGCTCCAGCAAGGCAGCCTCGCGCCGGGCGGCTATCGACAATTGGTTAAAGCAAGCAGCTGTCGCCGACTTGCGAGAGCGCCAAAACAACGAAGCCATCGCTGTGGAAGTTTTGCAGACGGGCAACGGAGATTTCCTGTCGCTCCAATCCAAGAAAGAAGCTTGGACCGCTTTAGGTGCCGGCAGCAACTACGAAGAAGCGACGCTCGAAGCGCTCTATACACTGACGCGCCAGAAAACTTTGCAGGGTTACGCCAACACCGCGAAGAACCCGATGCTTGTCGTCGGTGCGAATAACTGGATTCGCCAGCGTGTGCCGTTCTTCCTGCTCCAGGAATACGATCTGCACTTGCTCTTCTACCCAAACGCCTCGCCGTGCTGGGTGGTGGGCTTGGCCGCGTTCTCGCGCACGAAGGCAGATGCCAAGCCTTTGTTCACGTTTAGTTCCGATGCCGATATCAATGTTGCCCTGGAGGGGTTGATTGCGAAACTCTTGGAATGGGCCCGCCCAGAAGGGGCCGACGGAATGGAAGAAGCTCAAGGAAGTAAGGCGTCGCCCGACTCTGCTTACTCCGAAAAAGGCTTTAAGCTTAATCTTTGGTGGACGCACTGGATCTACCGCTGCGCCAAAATCACTCTCAAAGATATCTTGCACCTCGAATCATACCCGCGCAGCGTGGACTACTGGCGCGACTACCTGCGCGACGGCCAAGCCAATGTCACGCTGGTGCCGTTGAACCACGCCGATTTGCCAACGGATTTGCGCGTCGTCGTGCGCTTAGTGCAGCTCAAGGAGCTGGCTGCGGTTGAACGAAAGGTCGTTGGGATTGGGACGCTTTCACCTTTCCAGGACGCAGTGCTTTAAGCTGGGTGGCAGCCGCCGCCCATTCTCTGGCTACAGATCTCTTAGTAAATACTTCAGTCCGTGCTTTGGCCGCGCGGCCGAGCGCTGCTAGCCTCGTGCGGTCTTGTGCTAGAGTCGCGAGCGCTTGGGCTAGAGCGGGGATGTCGTCTGGAGCGGCAAGCCAGCCGTCTTTTTCAGAAGTGAAAATATCTTTCACGCCGCCGCAATCATAAGCGAGCGAAGGCACGCCAAAAGCGGCAGCCTCCAAATACACAATTCCAAAACCTTCTCCCCGCCACTTACGCTGCCAGCGCCCATAGCGCGAGGGGAGGACGAAAAGATCCGACTGCGCATAAAGGTTTTCTAGCTCAGTGCGGTCTTTGACACTTCCAGTAAAGCGCGTGATTTCCCCCAGGCCCAGCTCCCGAGCAAGCGCTTCGAGGCGCGGGCGATCGCTGCCGTCGCCTTGGATCGTGTAACGGAATTCCAACTGCGGGTGCGTTTGGCGCAACTGCGCAAGAGCTTCCAGCACATGGTCCTGGCCTTTGTACTGTTCGGTTGCATCCAAGCGTGAGACCGAAAGGA
>JAIEOG010000235.1 GCA_019750655.1 bacterium | reverse complement strand
GCCCCCTGTCTTGCAAACTGCAGACCCAGAAGCTATTCCGACTACATGCCCATGCCTTCGAACTTGGACGGAAAAACCCTCCCCGAAATTTTTCTCAAACGCGTACAGACTTTTCCCGACGACACGGTCTTCTTGGAAAAACGCGGCGGGGCTTTCCAGCCCACCCGCTGGAAGGACGTCCACGCAAAAAGCAAACAGATTTACGCAGGCCTGCGCGCCGCGGGTGTGGAGCCAGGCGATCGCGTCGCCATCTTGAGCAATAGCCGGCCCGATTGGTTTATCGTGGATATCACGATCCAGACCTTAGGCGCGGTTACCGTGCCGATTTACCCCTCGAGCACGCCCGAAGATGTCGCGTTTGTCCTAGAGCATTCCGGCGCCAAGATCCTTTTTGCGGAAGATGCGGGACAGATCCCCAAACTCGAAGCCGTTTTCGCCCTTTGCACGCATGCCGTGCCCGTCGTGTTCTTCAACGAAAACGTCCCCACAACGCGCTTTGAAAGCGTTTCCTACAACCATTTCTTGAATGCCGCATCGACAGAAGGCGTGGCCGAAGAACAAGCGCGCACGGCGCAAGCCATCCGCCCGGAAGACCTGGCCTCCATCGTCTTCACGTCGGGAACGACAGGCCGCCCCAAAGGCGCACGCTTGCTACACCGTTGTTTAGCGACAGAAATTCGATCGATTGTGCACGAAGTGGACTTGTCTTCTGCCGACACCACACTCACGTACCTCCCCTTCGCACATGTCTTAGGGCGCGTGGAGAGCTTGATGCCGATTATGTCGGGAATCTCGCTCGCCTTTGCCGAGAATATCAATGCGATCCCCCACAACTTGATGGAAGTGAAACCCACGATCTTGCTCAGCGTGCCGCGCATCTTCGAAAAGATCTACGCGCGTATCCAGTCGGATCTCGAAGCGGGGCCGGGTTACCAGAAAGACCTTTTCAACTGGGCCGTTTCTGTGGGGCGGCAAGGTGCGCGTGCCCGCGCACTGAAACAACCCATCTCGCTACCGCTGCAGGTCAAGCTCCGCGTAGCGGACCGGCTCGTATTTGGGAAAGTGCGCTCCAAGCTCGGCGGCCGTTTGCGCTATACCGTGTCCGGTGGCGCGCCCTTGTCTCCCGACCTCTGCGAGTTCTTTCACGCGTGTGGCATCCATATCTTGGAAGGGTACGGACTAACGGAAACCACAGCAGCTATTGCCTGCAATCGCCCGGATGATTACCGCTTTGCTACAGTGGGACGCCCCATCGCCGAGACGGACTTCCGCATCGCAGACGACGGCGAGATCCAGGTGCGTGGCCCCGCGATTTTTGACGGTTACTTCAATGATGAAGAAGCCACCCGCCAGGCCGTGACTGCTGACGGCTGGTTCTGCACAGGAGACATCGGCGAATTCGACGAAAAAGGCTTTCTAAAGATCACGGATCGCAAAAAAGAGTTGATCGTTACTTCTGGGGGCAAAAACATCGCGCCGCAGAAAATCGAAAACGCGATGAAGCAGATCCCGCTGGTGAGCAATGCGTTGGTCTATGGCGATAAACAAAAATACCTAGTCGCCTTAGTTACCCTCAGCGAGCCGGAAGCAAAGCGCTGGGCTAAGGGCCAAGGCGTCCAAGCCGTGAGCCTAAAAGATCTCGCAGAGGCGCCCAAGATCCGCGAATACATCGAAGCGGGCATCAAGCGGATGAACCAAAGCCTGGCGAGCTACGAAACGGTAAAGCGATTTGAAATTCTGCCCAACGACTTCAGCGTAGAAGAGGGCGAAATCACGCCTTCGCTCAAATTAAAACGCAAGGTAGTGCACCAACGCTACGGCGAAGTCCTGACCTCCATGTACCACTAGTGCCTCTTACACCGCAGCCGCCTACCGCGTCTGTGCTTGTAACAATCGGCTTAAAACTTCTCTATGTTATCCTTATTTGGTGAAACGCCTCGCTAGGATCAAAGGTGGGTTGATCATCGAAGTGATTGCGGGCATTTCCTTTTTGGGAATGTCTGTTTTTGCAGCGCTTTCCGGAGTTCAATACCAGAAAAAAACCACGCTACGGTCCCAGAACCGTTGGCTCGCCCAATTAACCGCCGAGAATGTCACGGACACCTTGGGCTCACTGGCAGTCGATCAGCTATTAACTGTTTGTAAGAATGTCCCCAGTGGAATGGCTTCCATCGGGCAAACCCAGCTTCCGTGGCTTTCCACTTGGCAGGGGATGCGCCAAGGGAGCATCTCGCAAATTCAAGTCTCCTTTAATTTTGTTACCGATACAGGGGCAAACGCAACCTGCCCGCAGCCGGCCTCTCTCACCGCTGCCCAGTTTGCACAGTGGAAAAAGAATATTGTAGTCGGCGTCAGCTATCAGCGTTCCTTAGATGCCGGCACTCCCGTGGAGACCGTTCAATGGACAAAGACCATCGCTCCGGAATAAGAGGGCAGCGCGGGGCCACCTTCTTAGAGTTAGTGATCGTCAGTGTCATGAGCATCGTCGCCATGAGCTACGCGTCGCATTCACTCGTACAAGTGCAAAGAAGCACGGCCTCTCAAGCGGAATATGTGGATACATTTTCCAAAGAAACCGTGGCGCTTAGCACTCTGCGCAAAGACGTGCGTTTTTCGACAGGACTGACTCAAGCTACCGGTGGCGCAACATTGTACATCGCTCAGCCTTATTTTAATTCGACGACTGGCCAAGTGCAGCCCCTTCAAATCCGATGGGACCTCGTGGACTCCACCTGCACCGTTGCGGGCCAAAGCGTCGCCTGTAAGGAGCTGCGGCGCACCGATCCCCGCACAAGCACCATCCAAACCTACAAAGGGATTCTTGCACTAAGCTGGTGTGTGGAAGGGGATACCAACGGCACCTGTCCTGCGGGCGTTACGTTACCCGCCACCACTCGGACGCAAAAACGCTTGATCGCCTTAATGAGCGTGCCCTCCCCCATGGTAATGGGAACAGCTTTGAAAATTCCTGTGGTGATGGATGCGGAAAACGTTCCGCAAAGTGCCAGCGCCCCCAATAAGCCCCAGCTCGTGAGGTTCTAGTGTCTGGAATAAGAAATTGCTCGGGATATGTGGCGATGTCCCTGCTGGCCGCGGCATCCATTGTGATGGTGGGCACATTCACCGTGACGCAGCTGCAGTCACAGGGAACCACTCGGCAAATAGCGGCGTCTAATAAACAAGAGGACTGGAACCGCGATGCGACTAACTACGCAGGCACTACCGCGAACTCTATACGAACCGTATTATCGGGCCTAAGCTCCAGCAATCTGACCGCCGCTACCACGGCGGTGAATGGTTTGATTTCGACTTATGGTTGCACTGCGGCGGGTACAACCTTCACCGATCAAACCCAAGGCACCATGCAGTTTAAACAGGCCTGCCAAGTAATGGGTACGGTGCCTTATGCAAACTTCGCTCTGAAAATCCAAGACCCCAGCTCGGGTGCGATTGTCGGCATAGCGATCAACAACACGCTTACTCCACCCCCTCCTCCTCCTCCGCCGCCGCCACCACCACCCCCTCCGCCGGTCCCCAGCTGTCCCGACCTGACCGCAACACGGACGGCGAACCCACAGGGGATTTGTCTTGGGAAGGGGAATTTCTACAACTGCGCGAAAGACAGTCCCAGAGCCCCGCTTGCACCCATCGTATGCAATATCGCCTTAGACCTGCCGGGTTTTACAATCAACAGCTACCTCGGCATGCAGGTAGGAGCGAGTCTCGACGATGCGACGAACCAGAAGATATGCAATCTGCTGGGATATAACTGGTTCGATCAAACGTACCCGCATGGGTATGGCCACTGCGAAGACGAGCTTCTGATTGGGTGGAATGGCACAAAGTGGTTCGCGAAACCCGGGTGCAGCGTTGGATACGCCAACAAACGGTTGAGGTGTTTGCCATAGCATTCGGAGAAAAAACAACGGCTGGCATCCGAAGATACCAGCCGTAGACTTTTCGCCGTTGCCTCCACGGCGTTGTTTAGTTCACAGGTTTGGGAGAAGAGAGTGCGTCCTTTATTTCTGTTTTGATTTCTACCTTACGAGGTTTGACGCTCTCTGTTTTTCCCAAGGACACTTTTAAGACACCGTCTTGATAGGACGCCTCGACCTTTGAGGGGTCTACCTTATCGCCCAGTTCGAATATCCGCTCGAACCGGCCATACCGACGCTCCGAGACAAATCGGTTAGCGTTAGTGTCTTCTTTGCGCTCCGCAGCAATCACAAGCCGCGAACCCTGAACTTCGATACTGATGTCTTCCTTGGTTACGCCCGGCATGTCCAAAGCGATCACGAATTGATCTTTCGTTTCATTCACTTCACATGCGGGGAGCAACGCTCGGTCAACTATTGTGTCTTCCGAGTCGAAGAGATCGGAAGGGGTAAATCCAAACCAGTCCTGCGCAGGGCGCCATGGATTGGTCCATAGGTTTAATGCGTGTCTCATAGGTTGTCCTCCTGCTGCGGCCAGCACCGTTGCTAGCCTCACAGGGGTAATCTGTGGACGTTTCTTTGAAGGTCAAGGACCCCGCTTGCAGGTTGCGAGAAATCGCCGACTTCGTTAACATTTTTAATAGCCTCTCACCTAAATAAGGAGCTCCCGTGTCAAACCCAATAAAAACAGTAGTGATGTTGGCAAGCGTCGCGCTGTTAGGCGTGGTTGCGTGCAGCAAACCTAGCACCGAACAGCTTGTCGAAATGGTTAAGAAGAACCCCAACATTCTCGCCGAAGCGATCAAGAAAGATCCCAAAGCCTTCCGCGATGTGATGGCCGGTGCTCAGGATCAAGTTCGTCGTGAGCGCGTGAAAGAACAAGCTGAGATGCAGGCGAAGGAGCAGGAGAAGCGCTTCGAAGATCCGCTTCAACCGAAGCTTGGTCCCGCGCAAGTATACTTAGGCGCCGAGAAAGCAAAGATTACGATTGTGGAATACACCGACTTCGAGTGCCCTTACTGCTCACGCGGTTCAGGCACGGTGAAAGAAGTCTTGAAAAAGTACCCTGGCAAAGTGACGGTCACGGTGAAACACATGCCGTTGCCTTTCCACAAAAACGCTATGCCGGCTGCGAAATATTTCGAAGCCATCCGCTTGCAGAATCCGAAAATCGCCGCGAAATTTCACGATGTGGTTTTCGAAAAACAAGCTGACCTAAGAAAGGGCGGCGAAGCGTTCTTGGAAGAGCAAGCTAAGAAGCTCGGCGCAAATGTCGCCAAACTTAAAGCCGACCTCAAAAAGCCTGAGATCGAACAAAAGATCAACGCGGACACTGAAGAAGCTAAAGGCTTCGGCTTCCGCGGCACACCGGCTTTCGTGGTGGGCGGTGTTCCGGTTCGCGGAGCGGTACCAGCTGCAGAGTTCGAAAAAATCATCGAGCGCTTGCTAGCTAAACCGACGGGCAAGGGCTGAGCCCTTCCCGCTCAAGGGAAATGTAAAAAGCCGGCTCGCAAGAGCCGGCTTTTTTATTTCTGAAGCAGCAGTTCTTAGAACGTAGAAACGATCTTCTTGAAGTAATTGCCGCGTTCTTCGAAGTTCTTGAACATGTCCTGGCTCGCGCACCCAGGCGAGAGCAAGATCACATCGCCCGAACGCGACTTCTGGTACGCCAAGTACACAGCTTCTTCGAACGTTCCCACTAGGAAGGTCTCGCTGAAATCCCCGATAGCGCGGTTAAGCTTTTCTTTCGCCTCACCCACCAAGATCAGGTTTTTCACATGCCGGCGAATCGAAGGCGCGAGCGGACCGTAATCCTCGCCCTTATCCCGGCCACCGGCGATGAGAATCACAGGCTCGTTAAAGCTTTCCAAAGAGCGCATCAACGAATGGACGTTCGTGCCCTTGGAGTCGTTGTAGAAATAAACCTGGTTCTTGCGGCCCACGAACTCCATCCGGTGCGGCAAAGGCTTGAACGTCACCAAGGCTTTGTGGATGGATTCATTCGAGATACCCGCAAGCTTCGCTGCCAAAACGGCAGCGAGCATGTTTTCGCGGTTATGGATCCCGCGCAAAAGACTCTCGGAAACCGGGTAAGCGTGATCCTTCCAACGCGCGGCTTTCAGCTGCAGCATGTGAGGAGCACCGAGGTACGCGCCCTGGAACTTCTCAGCAACCGCTGGATCCATGCGAGCGAGCGGCTCGGAAGTGAAGTGCAAGACTTTCGCACGCGTACCAGCAAGCAAAGACGTCAGCTTTGCATCGCGGTGGTTGAAGATTAGGTAATCTTCTTCCGTCATATTGTTCTGGATGCGCGCTTTGGAAGCGGCATAAGCGTCAAAGCCCGTGTAGCGGTCCAAGTGATCCGGCGCGACGTTCAAGACAACCGCAACATGCGGCTTAAATTGGCGGCAGGTATCCAGCTGGAAGCTGCTGACTTCTACGACCACGAAATCGGCTTTTTCACGCCGCAATGGATATTCCGAAAGCGCGGTACCGATATTGCCACCCAAGAAAACCGATTTGCCGCCCAAGCGGATCATCTCAGCAATGAGGCTAGCCGTCGTGCTTTTCCCATTCGTGCCAGTAACAGCGATGATGGGCTCCGAAATATACTGCGCGGCCAGTTCGACTTCGCTGATGATCGGAACGCCCGCTTTTTCTGCATGCTGCAAAGGCTTGATATCGAGCCGCACACCGGGGCTGACGACAATGAGATCCTGATCCGAGAAGGTTTTGAGGACGTGCTTACCAAGCTCGGCTTTGAACTCGATGGATTCCAACGCATCCAAAGAATCCTTGAGATCCGTCTTGTTGAGTTCGTCAGTAACGGTAACTTTGTAACCTTTTTTGACGAGCAGCTTTACGGCTGCTACGCCACTGCGGCCGAGCCCTACAACTAGAGCCCGCTGTTTCTTTTTTGGTGTCACTGGTTTGGCCATCTATATCTCCCGAATCAAAATCTTTATCGCAGCTTCAAAGTAGCCAGGCCCAACATGGCCAGTACTACGGAAATAATCCAGAAGCGTACGGTTACCTGCGGCTCCGCCCACCCCGACAACTCGAAGTGGTGGTGGATCGGCGCCATTTTCAAAACTCTTTTTTTGCGGGTTTTGTAAGAGACACGTTGGGCGATAACCGAACAGGCCTCCAGAACAAAAATCCCTCCCACAAGCGCCAACACCAATTCGTTCTTGGTGATCAGCGCCACTGTCCCAAGAGCTGCGCCCAGAGCCAGTGCGCCCACGTCTCCCATGAAGACCTGAGCAGGGTATGTGTTAAACCACAAAAACCCCATACCCGCGCATACAATACTCGAGCATAAGATCGCAAGCTCACCGGCATCTTTGATGTACGGAATAAACAAGTAAGTAGCGAGCTTTGCATTACCCGCGAGGTAAGCAAAAATACCAAACGTCGCGGCCGTCGTGATCACGGGGCCGATAGCAAGCCCATCCAACCCATCCGTGAGGTTCACGGAGTTAGAAGTACCGACGATAACGAACCAAGCGAGCACACCATAGAGCCAATAGAGTTCGGGAGTGAGCTGGCGAAAAAACGGCAGATAAAGCCGCGTGCTCAAACCGTGGTGGCCGAAGAGCAACCAGATGGCCGCGAGCGCAAAGAGCGTTTGGAGCAACATCTTAGACCGTTCAGAAAGCCCTTTGGAATTGGCGAGGCTGATCTTGCGGAAATCATCGAGCCAACCAATGAAACCGAACGCAACCATCACACCTAAGACGATCCAGATGTAGGGGTTTGTGAGATCAGCCCAGAGCAGAGTCGAAATTAAAACCGAAGCGAGGATCAAAATCCCGCCCATGGTCGGCGTGCCCTGCTTTTTCAAATGCGATTGAGGTCCGTCGTCGCGGACCTGCTGGCCGAGCTGGTAGCGGCTCATCAAACGGATGAACAAAGGGCCCAGCGCCAGAGTGAGCACGAGCGCGGTCAAACCCGCGCAAAGAGTGCGGAACGTGATGTAGCGAAAGACATTAAACGCGTTGAAGTCTACCCGAAGCGGGTAAAGTAAATGATAGAGCAATGGCCTTCTCCCGTCGGTCGGTTTAGCTAATTAACGCGCCGCACGGCAAGCATAAACTGGTAAACAGGCGAAATTCTTTTTGTTTGAACTGACTCAGCTAAATACGTTGCAGCGCGTTATGTCTTGAGAAATTCGACGACGCGTTCGAGTTGAATGCCGCGCGAGCCCTTAACAAGAACAATGTCTCCAGGCAGCAACAGAGAACGCAGCCGCTCCACGGCGACTTCCGCATCCGGCACTGCCAAACACGGCGCGCCGGGAAGTTCTTTCTCCACGGCGCTCAGAAAAGGCAGAAACCCACTCCCCACCCCGATGAGCAGGAATGGAAACTTCTTCTGCAGGTAGAGCTTCACGAGCGAGTGCCCAATGCGGGCGTGTTGGGCGGCAGAATAATCGCCGAGCTCGCGCATTTCCCCGAGCACCAAGACTCGGCGGCGCTGGGGATCGAGCTGAGCCATACTCAAAAGCGAAGCTTCCAACGCGGAAGGGTTCGAATTGTACGATTCATCGATGAGCGTGCGGTCTTCCGGGAGCGGGATGAATTCCCCTCGTTGGGCCGTGCTCTTTAACTGCGGCAAGCGTGCAAGAATATCTAGGGGCTTTAGCCCTAAGAGCAAGGCCGCCGCAGAACTCGCGGCGATGTTCTGCGCCTGGTGCAATCCGAAAAGACCCAAGCGCACGGTACCGCGGTTGCCACGGATGTCTAACTCCACCGTTAACCCGCCCGTCGAGGGATCCATCCCGGCCGATAGCACGCGGACATCTGCCGAAGCGCCTTTGGCGGAATAGGTTACAGCTGCGTGAGGGCCCTTGAAGCATTCTTCGTACGCGCGGACGACAAACGGATCGTCTAAATTCACCGCGACCGCTGGAGCTGCCGTACGCGAAAGCCACTCGAATAATTCTTTTTTGGCGCGGAAGATGCCTTCTTGCCCGCCGAGTTTGCCCATATGGGCTTCGCCGATATTGGTGATGAGCCCCATGGTGGGTTTGAAGTGCTGGCAGATTTCTGCGATCTCGCCCGGCGCATTCATGCCGACTTCCAGAACCAGCGCTTGCGTGCCGTCTTGCACGAGGAAGATCGTACGCGGCACACCGAGGATATTGTTAAAGCTCTTCGGCGATCGGACAGCCTTGTCGCCAACCAGGTCCGCAACCATTTCTTTGGTGGAAGACTTGCCGGCGCTGCCGGTAATCGCAAGGACGGGGCCTTTGAAAGCCTCGCGGATATTCTCGCCTAAAGCGACTAGTGCGCCTTGCGTGTTAGGGACCACGAGCTGCGGGATATCTACGTCGCAGGCTTCTTGCACGATCGCCGCCAGAGCGCCCTGCTTAGCGACTTGAGCGACGTAAGCGTGGCCGTCGAAATTCGGGCCTTTGAGAGCGATAAATACTTCGCCGGATTTGATCGTGCGAGAATCCGTCGAGAAAGACTTCACGGGCAAAGCAGGCGGAGGTTGGCCTCGCCAGGTACCCAGCGTCCAAGAAGCAAGATTTTCGAGTGTGATCCAGGAAAACAAATTAGTCTCGCCCGTAATAGTTCCGAACCACTTCTCGGTCGTCAAACGGAACCTTTTGAGTACCCAAAATCTGGTAAGTTTCGTGGCCCTTACCGGCTACGAGAACAAAATCGCCCGCTTTGGCTTGTGCCAAGGCGAGTTCGATAGCCTTAAGGCGATCGACTTCGCGGAAGAATTTTCGGCCCTGCGGTAGCCCGGATTCCATTTCGTTTAAGATCGCCTGTGGATCTTCGGTGCGCGGATTGTCGGAAGTGAGGATCACCTCATCGCTCAGATCGGAAACAGCGCGCGCCATCCGCGGGCGTTTGGTGCGATCGCGGTCGCCGCCACAACCAAACACCGTGAAAATCCGCCCTCCGGCATCCCCACGGACACGGCGCAGGCTTTCTAAGACGTTACGAAGCGCATCTTCCGAGTGCGCATAATCAACAAAAACGTACGGCGATTCCGTAGAGGTCGGCACGCGCTCTAAGCGCCCGGGAGCTCCCAGGCTTTCGGCTAAAGCCCGCGCCGCGGCTTGGATCTCCACGCCAGTCGCATAGGCCGCCGCCAAAGCTGCCAGACAATTCGAAAGGTTATGCCAACCCAGAAGCGGGGAATGGAAATCGATATTCCCCACGGGTGTTTTCAGCACCGCTTGAATTCCCCGGGCTGAAATCGTCTGCGAAACCACACCGAAATCCGCACTTGCATCCCTGATGGAAAACAGCAGCGTCTGAGCGGCCGTCGTCGCTTCCTTTAACACCACCGACGCCGGATCATCGGCATTGAGCACGGCCACACGCGGGCCCATTTCATTAAAGAGCCGCTTTTTAGCAGCGAGATACCCGCCCATATCCCCGTGGTAGTCGAGGTGATCAGGCGTGAGATTCGTAAAAACAGCCACATCGTAGTAGCACCCCGCAACGCGGTGCTGATCCAAAGCGATCGAGGAAACCTCCATCGCGGCGTGGGTCACCTGGGCTTCCACCATTTGTGCGAAGAGAGATTGCAGTAAAAGCGCGCCCGGTGTGGTCAGCGATGCAGGGACGATCGTATCGCCAAACTGGTATTCCACTGTTCCCAATAGGCCGCAGCGCAGATTCTCAGCCTTCCAAATGGAGCGCAGCAAATAGCTCACGGTGGTTTTGCCATTGGTTCCCGTCACCCCCACGAGCTTCAGAGCGCGCGTCGGGGAACCGTGCCATGCGCTTGCAGCATACCCGAGCGCGGCCCGCGTGGACTTCACCAAGATGGCGCGTGGACAAGCGGCAAAAGCTTCGGCCGATTCGACGACAACAGCCAACGCCCCGCCCTCGAGCGCTTGGGGAATAAAGGCGTGGCCGTCGCTGCGCGAACCCTTTAGCGCAAAATAAAGCGCTCCCGGCACCACGGCGTGCGTTGAATCGGAAACGGCAGAAACGATGGCATCTTCTGGGATTTTGGAACTGAGGATCTCCGAAGGAGGAAGGAGATCGCGGACTGTTTTCACAGGGGTCTCCTCACCGGCGCGGGCGCAAGCCCACTTGAGCCAGTCGGGGACTTGCAACACTCATCCCACGGACCGCAAGCTCAACCACGACATAGGTGGTCGTGGACATCGCGAGCGAGAACAAATAGGGCGCTTGGAGCTCGAGAATATTTTCCGCGATCGGGAGCGAGAAAAGGCCCACAGCAAAAGTGGAAAGAGCGCTCGCAGACGAACCAAAGCGCCCAAAGAGTGCAAAGCATGTCACGACCACAAGCCCCGAGCTGCCCCAGGACGAAGCCATCTGCACGAGGGCATAAATACCATCGCCAAACACCGCTAGCGAATAGGCGATGATCCCGCAAACCAAAACCACCATGCGGGCGATAAAGACTTTCTGCTTTTCCGAAAGACCCGGGTGCAGCGCGAAAACGACGTTGTGGGAAAACAGCGCCGAAACAGCAAGCAGCGCGCTATCCACCGTTGAGAGAATGGCCGAAACCAAAGCTCCCGCAAAAATGATGTACAAGAATGTCGGCAAGTAAAGGTGCGCCAAGCGAGGCAAGAGCTGCTCGGGGTCATTTAGATCCGGAACAACCGCTGGGCCAATCAGGCCCAAGAAAACGGGCATCAGACCAATCGTAAAGTAGATACCAGCCGCCCAAAGAGTGGCGTTCCGGGCGATCTTGGCCGAGCGAGAAGCTAACGAGCGAGACACGAGCTCCTGGCAAACCAAGGAACCAAAAATCGGGATCGCGAGCTTATCCAAACGGTGCCAGAGGCTATCGGACGTCGCAGGAAAGAGCGAAAGGCGCTCCGCGCCAATGGCTGCGGCGACGTTTTCAATCCCACCGACACGGTTCACCACTACGATGACCAGCGCCGCCATCCCTACAATCAGGCAGATCCCGTGCACCAAGTCGTTCACGCAATCGGCCATCAAACCGCCGACCGCGGTGTACAAAATCACGATGGCTGTAGCGACCGTGATGGCCACCATGACTTCCATGCCCGAGGAAGCTGCCAAGATTTGGCCGAAGGCGCGGATTTGCGCGGCCGCCCACATCACCGAGGTGGGGATCATCAAGAAAACGGCAAACCGTTCTACGCTGACCGAATAACGCTCGCGGAAGAGGTCACCCAAGGTAATGAAGTTGCGCTTCCAAAGACGTGCGGCAAAAAACAAACCGAAGATGAGCAAGCAAGAGGCATAGCCCAAAGGATCGGCTTTCCCGCCCGAAAGGCCATCGCGGAAAACAAGGCCCGCGGAACCCATGCAGGTTTCCGCTCCGAACCAAGTGGCGAAAGTGGAAAAGGTGGCGAGGATGGGGCCTAAGCTACGGCCCGCGAGAAAATAGTCCTTCTCGGACGAGATCCCCCGCAAGAGGAGGCTCGCGACCACCAATTGCAGCACTACATAAATTAAGATGCCCCAGATTTCGACCGACACGAGCCATAAGTACAGCTTTCAGGGGCGCCTTGTATATAAAAAATCGAAGGGTTAGCGCGGGTTTTGGAGGCTAGGTGGTGGGTTGAAACACAAGCTGGATAGGAGTCCGCGCGGATATCTGCTGGCCGGCAGCGGGCTGCTGTCCGGCAACATAACCCGTGCCCTGGATTTTCACGTTCTCCAACTCATGTCCGAGCACGCGCAGAGCATCGCGCACACTCAAACCTTGGAGATCGGGCATGGCCCAGAGACCCTCAGACACCGCCCTCGGCTTTTCTTCGCTCGTGGGGACGGCAGCAAACTCTCCGAACT
>JAIEOG010000135.1 GCA_019750655.1 bacterium | reverse complement strand
CGCGCATATCATAAATGCGCGGGCCCACCAGTTCATAGGTCTTGCCCGCATGGCCTTCGCCGGTGAGCGCTTGCGCCGCGGCTTCCACCACGTCGCCGACATAGACCGGCTGGAACTTCGGGCCGCCGCCCGCGGGCGTCAGCGGGTTGGCGTTGGTGAAGAAGGGCAGCACTGGAAACACCTGCGCGATCCAGCCGAACAGATTGAAGAAGCCGTCCTCGGTGCCGAAGACGACGCTGGGGCGCAAAATCGTCGCGGCGGGGAAAGCGGCGCGCACGGCCAGTTCGCCCGCGGCTTTGCTGCGGGCGTACAGCGACGGCGAATTTTCATCGGCGCCGAGGGCCGAAACGTGGACGAGGCGTTTGGCGCCCGCCGCCGTGGCGGCTTTGGCGACATTGGCCGCGCCGTCGACGTGAATCGCCTGGAAGCTGCGCTTGCCGCGCGCATACAACACGCCCACCAGATTGACGACGACGTCCGCGCCATGGACGGCGGCGGCGACGCTGGCCGGATCGGTGACGGAGGCGGGGAACATGGAAATCTGGCCGACGTTGCCGGCCGTCTTCAGGCCCTTGGCCATTTCGACATCGCGCACCGCGAGGCGCACGCGCCAGCCCTGGGTGGCCAGATGGCGCACCAGATAGCGGCCGATAAAGCCCGAACCGCCAAAGATCGTCACCAGTTTGTCAGCCATGGTTTCCCCGCCCGTTTCGCGTACCGGTTTCTGCCTTCTTCAGTCGCATAGAAATGCCTGGACTGGCAACAGCTTGGGGGTGCGGCCCGCGAATCGGCGGGGCCCAAAAATCGGCCAAGGCCTTGTCAGACCTTGCATTGACAACCCCGGACGGGCGCTGTATCCCCACGCCCTGTTCAGGCGGACCCCTCGGGGTCGGCCCTGGGCGCCCAGGTGGTGGAATTGGTAGACGCGCTGGCTTCAGGTGCCAGTGTCCGCAAGGACGTGGAGGTTCGAGTCCTCTCCTGGGCACCACTCTTCTCTCACATACTAATTTTTACAGTGAGTTAGCGCTGGGTGCGACAAAATGCCCGAGCTAAGGTGCGACAAAATCGTTCGAATTTTGTCGGTTTTAGGTTCCGGTTTTGTTTGACGAAAGCAGCTTAATGGCCTTGGCGGCCATGTGTTTGCGGTTGGCCTTTTTTGTGTAGCGTGCTGCCTCGCGTGGCGTTTCCCAGCCAAACAGTGCCATGAGCTCGTGCTCGGTTGCTCCGTTTTCGGCAACCATCGTTGCGCCAGCTTTCCGAAGTCCGTGCGCAGAGCAATGTGTGAGCCCAGCGTCATCACACTTCTTTCTAAACCACGCCCCAAAACCGTTGGCCGTAATAGGCTTCCCATATTCGGTCACTAAATAAGTCGAGTGCGTCGACCCCATCGCGTCAATCGACTTGCGAAGTTCTGGAAGTATCGGCAGCTCACGAGCTTTTATCTTTCGACTTCTACCCTTGGCTTCTGTCCACGCGATGGTCGCTCCTTCGTCACGTTCCATGGGAGGGCCCAGCGTGACTACATCGGATCGACGCACACCTGTGAACAGTAAGAGGTCGAGCGCGAGCCTCGCTTTTGTTCCAAGTGGATGCTTGTCCCGATACGTTTGGACTTCTTCAACCGTCCAAGTATGGAAACCTTCCGACGCAGAAGAAAGATAAGCGACGTCGCGGGCTGGGTTGCTTCGAGCGTCCAGTGCATCGATCGACCACTTAAAGAGCTGCCGCAATACCTTTAGCCTCGTGTTGGCTGCGGCTGGGGTAGCTATCTCTTTTCCATCTTTGTCTATTTTTCTTGCCGCAGCATCGCGGGTCGCGCGGATATGGCGAGGTTCCAGAGATGCGTAAAGCTTATCGCCCAGATCCATACCGTCTGTAGTCTTAATAGCACACACAGCATGAAGTGCGAGGCGCTTGACGTACTGTGTGCGCACGGTTTGCCTGTGGTAGTCGGGCGATTGGAAATACCGCTCAACCAGCCAGCGTAACGAGTTCGGAATTGTTTTTTTGTTGCCTTTAGGTTGGGCAAGCCCGTCACGAGCCGCATAATATTCCTCAAGAAATTCTTGTGTTCCGATAGCGGATTTAATCTGGATACGTTTGCCGGCTCTGCGGAAGTAGATCCGAGGATTGCCGTGACGGTTCCATTCTTGAGAAAGCCAGTTGAGCGTAATGCTTCCACTGCCATCCCGTAGCTTGATATTTAAACCTTTAGGTCGACGTCCCATGTTTTGAGGTCGCTTTCGTCGCCGGGCAAAGCATCGAAAGCCAGGTCCAATTTCCTGATGTCGAACACCTTGCGTGCATTGATACGTTTAGGTTGCGGCATGCGCCCGTCACGCACCATTTCATCGAACAAACTCGGGGATACTCCGACGTAGCTGGCCGCTTGCACCCGGCAAAGGCCGCGCGGTGTCAGCGACAGCGGAGGGATTTTCCCAATATGTTTGGGCTGGTCCACGTAGGTTGCTCAATGGAAATGGTGTGAGAGGGCTTTAGCGTTGATTTAGTCGGCGTACTTATTTGCCGCCGGCTCGCGCTTTAGCGCTAAATGCTTGATGCAAACGAGCCGCTGCCTATCGCTTTTTCCGATGCCGGGGATCGTGACTGGGATTGTCGACTTGCCGCCCTTTACCGAAATCAGAAGGCCTTTGTCCTTAAGGCAGTCGACAATCTGGCGCGCGCTCAACGCGGAATCCGACAGCGTTGTCAACGCGTCCAACTTGACGGCAAAATATTCGCCGTGAGTTTCGTGGATGAGAGCTACACCTTTAGAGTTCTTAAACTGACAGTTTGTCGTCTTTTGTCCTGGCTTTCTGAGATCAAGAAGGCCATCTAGGCGCAGAAGTGAAGCGCGCAACCGCCCGAACGCTTTATCCAAAGTTTCGGGATATGTCGGTGCGGACGCGCGCGCATTCCGATAGCAAAGTCGGATTGCCTTCCATGCCGCTTTCTCCGGTAGGCGAATGACGTTGTATCGAGACGCAAGTTTGAGGCCAGCATAGGCCAGACCAAATCTTTGGACGTAACGCGTTTCGCTCGATCCCGAGGCACCCGACGCTTCAACGAAGTGATCAACCATTTTCCGGACATATTTGGCTGCTCGTTCTTTGTCCTCAACGATCTTTGATATGTATGCGCGGCCGGCAACGCCATAATTCTCCGCGCATACGCTCTCAAGCTGATATATGGCGGCGCGCGTATTTGCGAAACTTGGAGGACAGGATTCGAAAATTCCAAGCTTTTGCGAGGCGAGGGCAGGCACATCAATTAAGCGCACCTCTTCTCCGCCAAACACGTGCGAACCCGCAGCGAGTGAGATTTCGATCATGCTGCGAACACTCGTGCTCAAAAGAGCAACCCACGCAGAGGGAGCCTCTGGATCGACGCTGAATGCTTGCGAGCGCCTACGCGCAGAGCCCGTCGTCAGTCGGAATGCCGCATCAGTTATTTTTTCGATCTTGCGAGCATCCGAGTTTCCGGCGCGCCCCATATCATCGAGATACACGAGCATGTCTGAGCGTTCACATCGTAGTTCATCCAGACCCGTTTCGGTGATATCCCACGTTAGAACGTGCTCACGACCTGATTTCGAGAAAACGGACTGCGCGGCAACGCATTCACTCGTCTTGCCTTTGCCAGCACTGCCAAACAGATTAAACCCGCCGCTTTCGATGCGGAGTAGTTGGTGGAATGGCGCACCAAAAGCTGTTCCAAGAGCAAGCATGGCTGAACTGCTGTAAGGCACAATTTTGTTTATCGCGGACCGCCATTTTGCATGGTCACCTTTTACTTCAGAACTATGAGAGGCAGTGCTGAGGCTACGGTACTTTACGTTCGCAGCCCGTGGGCCAATGGCTGCGTCCGGAAATACAAATGTGTCTCCTTGATCCCACCCTGTTTTCTCGACAAGCGATATGCGGTGCTTCGGTTCGGGGCGGAGGTATTCAACCAAATAGCCTTCCTGAGGGGATTTGATCGTTGGCCACTTGTAGCCTCGGTTGATCAGTAGCTCGCGGATAGTCTTCACGCTCCTCGCCTCGCTCCGAAGTGGCGTAACGAACTGCACCTTTCCCTCTTCATCGCGGAACTCAAAAAGCGTCTGCCAATTGCGTCGGGAAATCAGGCTCGCCTTCTTGCGGATATAGGGTGCGATGAACGTAGGTTCTTCTCCGGTGACGTGGTGCCATACACCGTCGTCACGCAGTTTAAATTTTCCGGGTTTTGTCACTTTGCCGTCCTTTTCGATAAAGTTGATGTTCAGCAGGCGCGTTTGGTGATCACGTGTTCACGTGAACACCGGGCAGGCAGCCGCGTTGACTGACCGTGTGAATGCGGTCGGTCTCAGGGCAGTTTTTGCAGTTAGTCGGCTCTATTTTTTACGAGGTGGTCCAAACAGCCCTGTAGAGGCACCAAGAAGCCGTTTTGAGAGCTCTTCTTGGGTTTTGGACTTACTTTGGTGTGGAAGACCCTTGGTTCTAATCAAGGTTCCTCGAACGAGTTTCACGCCCTTGAGAAGCAATCGGTCCTTGAAGCCGAGATCACCAAGGAACATTGCCAGCTCGTCTTTTTCCCCGGCTTTCAGATTCCACTTATTTGGACGAAGGGAGAGGTGACGATTGTTTTCACGCTGAATAAAATTAGGCTTAAGCACGTATTTGCTAGTTAGCGGGATATCTTTAAACGCTCGCGGATAGACCTTTACTGGTTTATCGCCCTCTTCCATTTGATGCCAAAAGATAGGATCGAAAACTGTGTGAATTGCTGCCTTGCTCGCAGCAAAAACGATCCCATAAATGTGAACCTGCCAGTGTTCGTTTTTCCTCTTCCACTTGCGTGTTCTAGTCTGTGACTTCAGCTTTACTTTATTGAAGTTTAAACTGACGTCCCAACCGAGAAAGCAGATCGCATCGGAAAGGCTCGAACCGTCCAACCGCTTCCGTAGCGTGGAGTTGACGGCGCGAGGGATGTTGGCGTTCAACTGCCCGCGATTAACTGCCATGCGAGCTGAAGCAGCCGAAACCACCCATGCCTGAGGAATTGGGTCTCCGTTCTTCTTCGCCTCGGCCTGAACTTCTGTAAGGAACTCCTGCAGGGCAGGGCCGCAGTGGTCGAAGACTTTCTCTTGTGCACGAACCATACATTGTGGGCACCAGCCCTCTCCGCACGGACTACGACGGGTACAGTCTTTGGCGCGCTCGGCCATCTCCTGTTGCCAAGAAGTAGTGGCTTTACCCAAACGCTTACACTGGAGGCGGTGTTCGTTTTTGTATTTGAGCCAACGCTTACGGCGGTTCGGCTTCCGCGTGAGGGACGTGGGTGTACCGTAAAGGATTGAGGGCAACCTATTCATCGGTGCCTCCTTTTGCACAGGTGCTTGTTATTCCAGCCCACTTAGTTTTCTTTGGGGTGGTCTTGGGCCAAGCGCATTGGATTAGCTCCTTCAGCCAATCCACGGTTCCTAAAGACGTCCCGCTGAACTCCGCACGTTTTTGGGTGACATAAACTAGAGTTTTAAAGACCTGTTTTTGTCGGTAGCTGATGGTCAACCAAAAGGGCGGGGCATTTTTGCGCGAAAAAATCTTGGAGATATCGCGTGCCGCCGCTTCATCCGCCTTGATTAGCGGCTCGATTGTGATCCGAAATCTAAAGCCAATAGGGTAATGGCCGTCACTGTGCGCGGTGCCTCTGTGCATACGAAGGAATGCTGTTCTGGCGATTTCGAAGATTACCTGGGCGGCAACACCCCGCTTCCCGGTGTTAACCGCTTCCGTCACCCCATCAATGATTTGCTTGTCGAGGCTATCCTGGTCGTCTGTCTCGCTACGCATGATGCGCTCCTGTTGTTTCGACAGGCGCATCCTGGCTCAAGGCTGGCAGCTAACTAGCCAAACGACGAATAAAAGTGGAGAGTTGTTTGTAGGGTTTCTTGAAGGGTTTTAGACGCAATCAAACCATTGTGAAAGGTTACTTGAATAGACTCCGTGCACCTTTCACAGCTCTTTTCAAAGCATTGTCGCGTCGGGTCTCTTCCCTCAGAAGCAATCGCTTTCGTCGTCCGTTACATTTTCCACCCCCAAATTCTTTCCATATCCTTGCCCGAAACCAACCGTTACTACGGCTTTCTTTTGCCGGCCAATTCGGGCTACCGGCTAATGCTTCATCAGATAGTTCCTTAGCTTCATCGAAGCGAATGTTTTTGTCAGGCAGTACCGCTTGGACGTTCTCTAGAAATAGAACTATTGCCTGAAGGTCTGCGTTTCGAGCCGCGGCAACCGAAATGCGGTTGCCCTGGTCCTCCATTCGTCTTCTCAGTCTCCGTTCGTCAACGAAGACGACGAGATACATCGGCAGATGTTTCATTTCTGACACTGGTATCTTCATATTGTCCCGAAATACCACGCCCGTTTTTGTCATTTGGGAAAAATATGTGTGTAGGAACGAAGCGCGGATATGGGGCACTCCGTAATCGCGTCCTCGCGAACCTTTTAAAAGGAGCAGTTTCTTATCGGCGGCGACGAAGCGTTGTAGACGCTTCTCCACGGCGCGAAATACAGCCTCCGCATCGTAAATCAGTGACGCTGGACCAGTTTTCAAGTTTCCAGTGAATGTCCTTAACTTGACAGACTTAGTCTCAAATTTGCCATATCTGATTGTCTGCACCAGCTCCAACCCGCTGGGAATATCTTTGACCGTAAATGGCCAAAGACGCATTAGATGATTGATGCGTAGGTTCTGCTTTCTGGCCTCGTCTTCTACTAGAACCTGTAAGCAACGATAGAGATTGATAAACCCAGGGGGCGCTTTGACCCTCGAGACATCACGAGCATTCGGATCCTCCGATACGCCGCTGGGGAAATACCTAAGATGGCTATTCCTTCTCAGATAATCGATATCATTGGACGACATAGCGTTCCCATAGAATGCCCACGCTCCAATTTAGGAGCGGGTGTGATCACGTGTACACGTGATCATCAAAGGTTACGCTAAGTTTACCGAACTTTAGAATCCACACTACGGCCAAATGCCGTCGATTTAATCCAGCACCCTAATGCGGGCCTTAGTTTGGGCTGCCAATTTTAGGTTCGTGTTCCAGCCGTTGCACGACGGATACTCCCACGCCCAGTTCGCGGGCGACACGGCGGATACCTTTTCCTGCAGCTCGCTCGCGTCGAATTGCGGTTTCAGTTTCAGACGCTATGCGTGGTCTTCCTAGCTTCTTCCCTTCCGATTTTGCTCTGGCTAGTCCGGCTTTGATACGCTCTCGTATGATAGCCCTTTCGAATTCGGAGAAAACGCCCAGCATCTGGAACATTGCCGTCCCCGCCGGTGTCGTGCTGTCGAGGCCCTGCTGATGGAGATAAAGCCCGACGCCCTTGGAGTGAAATTCGCCCAGCACCCCGAGCAGGTCTTGAAGCGAGCGGCCCAGGCGGTCCACTGACCACGCGGCCACCAAATCAAAATCCTTGCGAGCGACGCCCTTCAGCATGGCGTCCAGGCCCGGTCGCTTATCTCTTCCCTTCGCTCCCGAAATTCCTGCGTCCTCGAAAACGTGGACAATATGCCAGCCTTGGCGCTTCGCCACGGCTTCCAGTTCGCGGCGTTGGTTCTTAGTGGTTTGCTCGTTAGTGGATACGCGCACGTATAGTGCCACGCGCTTGTGCATGTCATTTTCCTTCTTCCGGTGACGTGTCGTGGATTGATGGCCTTAGCCGACGGCAAAGCCCAATAGGTAGTCCGCTGCGCGTACCGCGTCGGGTGCGACCAGCGAGATCGCGTCACGAATTGGCAACAAAACCCCGAAACGAGTCTTTATTCCGAAGTGCCACGCCGCGATATAGTCGGAGGATCGCACGGAGGGGGTAATCTTAAATCGGTTGCACAAGAAGGCCGCGGTCAGCTCGGCGCAGATTTCTTCGTAAGCGTGCCTAGCTAGTGCGTGATCCCCCGGCATTTTCCGATTTAACCGCGTGGGGTGTGCCGACCAGTGTGCCAGCTCATGGGCAAGAGTGCGTGGCCTGTCATTTTCTGGGTGGTAGAAGAATTCGGTCGCAGGGATTTGAATGTAGTCTTCCTCGGGGTGATAGAACGCTAAAGTGCCGCCGATCCGTATATCGGCCCCTGTGGAGGCGACCAACGCCTCGAACAGCTTAAGCTTTTCCGCGTCTGGCGGTGGTGGCGGGTCCGGCTCAGGCAGCCCGTCGCACTGTTCTACGTTCCAGACCATGAATTGCCGATAAATTCCGCGAGCGGGTGTCTCACCATTTTGACGGCGCATACCGAAGAAGATCATGGTGCCTTTCTCACCTTCTCGCACACGTCCACCTATCGACCGTGCTTGCCTCTCCGTTAGCCATCGTCCGTTTCGATACCCCCCGTTCCACCCGGCGCAGCCGAGTATCTGGAGATTGATGCCGCTGTATTGTCGCTTAGTCTTGTAGTTCCAAGGCCACACCTCGGCACCTCTCCACGGCATTTCATACGGCATGACGCCTTTTTCGATTTGTTTGACGATCTCCTCGATCACCCGGTCGTTGATGGTTGGAAATAGATTTAGCGGTTGTCTGCTCACGCGACTGCCCCCAACGCAAATAAAAAAGGCCCGGTGTTTAAACCGGGCCTTGGTAAATGAGGTGAAAGGAACTCTTTTAGCTGGGCTGGATTGCCTGCCTCTTTAAATGCTCGTACTCGTCAGGTGTGATTGCGCCGCTGTCGAGCAAGCCTTTTAGTCGCTGAAGTTGTGACACTATATCTGTGCCTGCTGATCCGGCTTGGTTCTCATGGATAACGCGGACCGTGGCTTCATCATTTACAGCCACGTTCAGTCCGGACTCACCACCGTCATTTCCTGTTGCGGATATGTGTACTGCTCGAAGTGCCCAGATCAGGGACGCAAGCCAAATTATTCCGGTCGCACCAAGGAAGGTATTTATTGCCAGGATTATCCAGCGGTTTGGGTGCTCTCTTTTGAATGCAAAAATGGACGGTAGGAAGTAAATGTAGAGGCCAATGACGATAACAGCGAGTACGACAATCCACGTGTTATCACCGTCGTCTGCAGCAAGTGCGGGGATGGGGGATACAGTAATCAGAACGGTGCTTAGACTAATAACCGTGCGAGTAGCCAGGGTCAGCTTTGCACCTGGTTGTGCTTTAGGCGAATTTTTCAAGGCAACGTCCTCCTGCGATGTCTACTGTTCGCCGCGATGACGGCTGCAACACCTATTGCAAGAGCTATCGCTGCACCCGCGGTCCACTTGCCCATGGCGATTGCTGCATTCGGCTCAGAACACACAGTGTTGAGCCCTACAGCTTGCGCAATGGTGCAGACAAAATTACCGACTATCAGTGCCATTTGATCCATAGCTTATCTCCTCTTCCACCACTTATCGGCTGCTGCGCTTGTAGGTTCCCTTGAACCGTCCCGATGATCCGCATAGCAGGTGGCATTCATTGCCAATGTGATCCAGGTTGGCTCGCGCCATACCGCCGGAGCCCAATGCTGCTAGGGTTTCGTAGTCAGACGTTGCAACTCAAGAACTCGTTCCAATGTTCGCGCCAAATAGCAGGACGCATACGTGCTTGGCAAGGCGATGTCCGGACTTGCTTGCCGATCTGCTTCTTTGCATTGAGCGTCTCTTTCCACGATCCATTCCCGCTCGGATTGGCGCAGCTTTGCTGCGCCGTCAGATGCCATCCCCGCGATTACGGTTTTGTAGGTCGAGTTGAGCCGTTCATCCTGACGCTTAGTCTCGTCAGTGACGCAGGCGAGGTTTGCGGCGCTCGCCTTATTGTCAGCTGAAACGCAGTTTCGGAACTCGGCGGTTAACTGATCTTCGACCCATCTATTGTCTAAGTACTCACCTTCGTCATAGCCGTCAGCTTTAGCGCCGCCGCCTTCTGGTACCTCGCTTACTGGATCTGCAGCCGATCCTGATGCTGCGTTAAGCAAGAGTTTCAAGTCGGCTTGCGTTTGGCCGTCCTTACTGATGCTCTCACGCAAAGCCGCGCGTCTTTTCTGCCTCTCCTCCTCGTCGAAATCGCTAACTGCGCGCGTGGCGTCGATTTGCGCTAGTTCACGCCGGTCATTGTCCAGACGTCGCTCCACACCCGGTAGGCTATTTGTAAGTTCCATCACCTGCTTTTCAGGAGTTAGATCGAAGAAAGCCTTGCCCGCGCCGAGGCGCTGCGCGGCTTCCTTTGCGCCGGGGACTTCGAGGATTGCGCTTTTCTGTTGCGCTGATGCGGAGGCTGCGGCTCCAGCGGCGGCACGTTGCCGTTCGATCAACGCATCATCGGCAGATTTCGCGGCCATGGCTCTGACTTTTGCACTCGCTAGGAATGTTTCTTCTTCCGGCGTTAGCTCTCTCACAAAACTTAATTCGACGGGCGCGCTACCTGACCGCAATTTCACCAAAGTGAAACTCTCGCGGTTTTGATCCCATTTCTTTCTGAGGGTTAACGGCAAGACAGGCAGTTCTTTCCCATACTCCTTTTCAAAGCTTTCCTTTATCTCGCGGCCAATTTCTAATTCTGCCGCACTCGTATCCGTCTCCGTATATGTGACGCCGTCGGCATCGGCCTGGAGAATGTTAGCGAGATAGTTATCGACAGCAGAGCTATCGCGGTTAAACCGAATTTTGGATTGAGCGCCTTCTTCAGTGGTCCAAACCCCATTCATTTCCACAAGACCGCGGTGCCAAACGTCGGAGGCGTCCGTTGCTTCTCGGGTAGCCGCGAGCTCATCAGCGGAGTTGTTCAGTTCCGTATTATTCGCAATGCCCATGACGCCGAAGGCCATTACGGCGATGTTCACGGCGATGTAAGCGACAGCGCCGGAGATGGCCGCAACCCAACTCACGCCACCCTTCGCGGAAGGCGTAGTTTCTCCCTCAAGAGAGGAAGTGCGGTCATAGACGTGACGGAAATACCAGCCATCGCCATACAGGCCGCAAGTGACGGCAATAACCAGCCCAATTATATTGAAGCTACCTTTGCCGGTGAACTGTGCAAGTCCGTAAACAAACGCCAAGCCAGCTAGATACACGGCACCGTAAAGATACATCCTCCGATACAACATCCACACGCCGGGGAGGAGAAACGATGGCCAGTTCCATGATCTGGTGGCCTGCATCTTTTGTATTGTTTGCGCTTTCGCAAACATGCGCTTCCACTTCTCGCGGAAACGATCCGTATTTCGCACGACCATCTGATTTAACGCCGGGCTGGCAATAAACTGCTCGAACTTCTCGTCGTCCGTCATTTGCTCTTCCTTCGTATTTTGCTTGGGGTGGTTGGTTAATTGGCGGCGTTTGCCTTGCGCTGCCAAAAGCCGGTACGGATCGTCCCCGGTGATCCGGTGGCTACGACGTCCGAATTCAGAAAATGTCGGACGCCGTAATTGGTTTAAACCGCCATACACAGTTTAATTTGGATAAATTTCTACCTTAAGGAGCTTTTTTACACAATTTCATTCCGTAGCCCCGCGACTGCGCTCGCGGGAAATTCGGGCATGAAGAAAACAGATGTCTTTCAAGGGTTTGGGCGACGCGTTCAACAACTGCGCAAAGCCCGTGGTTGGTCCCAGGACCGCCTTGCCGAAGCAATTGGTAAAACAGTCAACACGGTGTCGAACATCGAGCGCGGAGTGAACTCGACTAGGCTCCAGACGCTTGTCCAGCTTGCAGAGGTATTTGGCGTCTCTGTGGCCGAATTGTTCGACGCTAGTTCACCCAAAGGCAAAGATCAGGAACACCGGCGCGAAACAGCTAAGATGATGAAGTTGCTCGACGCTTATGACGCTCAGACGGTCCGGCATTTAGTGTCATTGGTTTCTGCGGCTCTTGCCGTTCTCCGCGATAAGCGGAAAAAACCAAGCCGCTAGTACTCCTCGGCCAGCATGATGGTCAGCACCCGCCTCGTAACCTCTGGGTCCGTCGGATCTGGCGACAGAAACTTCATTTCGATGTCGTAGTAGTCCACCTTCGCAAACACCTTATGTCCCCGGACCTCAACGGCTACAAAATCGTGTTCTCCGTGTGGATCGACATCTTCTGACCAAGCGTCGAACTGGCTAATGGCAGCCATGATTTCTGTCCGCACGCTTTCACCCAAACTTTGGATGCCTCGCGTAATGACCACTTGGCCGCCAGTGAATGTGGTCCGTAATTGATCGTTTAATTCTCGAATTTTGTCAGCCTTGCTCTCTGTCCCGTTCATAATCTCGACTTTCATGAGTACGCACGACAAAAGCCGCCGGACTGAACAGCCGGGCGGTGTGGTCGTCGTAAGTGGTGTTGGGGTGGTGGGCGGTTTGCGCTGCCGTCAAAACGATTTAGGGCGGTTTTTTTCGATGGCAGCGGCTCTGTCCGTCAGCAGTCGCGTCTGCGTGCGCTAGTGATCGTCTCGGTCGCTCGCACCGAGATTTTGGCCAACTTTTACTGTTTTTGAGGGTCGCCAGCCTCGGCTTGTACCGGGTGGCCTTCGCAGCTTATCGCCAAACCCGACAATGAGCAAATATTATCTGTTATCAATGGCTTACCGGCCACCCCGAACCAGGCTGAGCCGCAACTAGGTGGTGCGCCTGGGTGCCGGGCGGCCCCCAAAACGGCCTCGGGCGGCCCGCTGAGGGGCACCCTGCCCATG
>JAIEOG010000010.1 GCA_019750655.1 bacterium | reverse complement strand
ACGCCCTGCAACTCCACGCGAGCAAACCGTCTACGCGGTTAAAATCGGGGACGGAACTCGCCCCTGGAGACAAACACGAGTTTTATTCGCACTGGCACTACAGCGCCGTTCGGCTACTGACTTCCATTTCTGGATTCCATTCAGCCGAAGCGGTAGCGCAAGAGTTGAAGCTGCCGGCGGATACTGTGGCTGCGGTTTTGGATTTTCTGGTTTCGAAGGGCCTGTGCCTGAAAACACCGCAAGGGTTTGCCTTAGGCACTCAGCGCACGCACGAGCCAGCGAACTCTCCGCACACTTTGCGACACCACCAGAATTGGCGCCTCAAAGCTTTGGAAAAACTCCCGCTGCTACCGAGCAATCGGCTGGCCTTCACATGCCCATTTACAGCCAGCCCCCAAGACGAAGCAAAGCTACGCAAATGTCTATCGGATTTTGTCGCGGAATTTAATGCGGTGGTGGACAAGTCACCAGCCGAGAAACTCTACTGCCTGAATCTCGACTGGTTTGATGTCTAAGAGACTTAGCTAGCTTTTTTCGCAGGCGCGGCAGCGGGCGTCTTCGCGTCTTCCACCAGCTTATCGCGGCGTTCTTTGAGTTTCGCGAGCAAGCTTGGGAAACCTTTTTCGCTCAAGAACGCTTTGATCTGCTCGCGGATGTTTTCGCTATAGCGGATATCTTCGAAAGCGATGTCGTACACCTGCCAGCCGGCGCCTTTTTTGCCGAGGTAATAATCCAGCGTGAAATCATCCACACCTTGCTTGAAGACGGCTTGGACGTGGGCGTCCTTACCCTTCACTTGGATTTCTTTGAACTCGTAAGTCGCGCCCGTCATGAATGTGTCCACGCGCGTATAAGCGGTACGGATGATGACGTCTTCCAGAAGGTCCTTATAGGACTTGCGGTTCGCGGCAGAGGCTTTGTTCCAAGCGGATGTTCCCAAGCAGTCTTTAGCAACGCGTTCCCAATCCATCGCTTTTTGGATTTTTTCCCGAGACGCCGTTTTATCTGCGCCTTCGGTATTCACCTTGCGAGAGGCTTCAAAAACCTCACTCATGAAAGTCTGGAGCTTGGCTTCTTCGCCCGTGTACTTCTTTTCCGTGGGAGCCGTCGCCACAGGGGCCGCCGCCGGCGCTGCCGCCGGTGCTGGATCTGCGGCTTGCGCCAAAGGAGTGAAAAGAAAAAGTCCCGAGAGTGCGAGTTTAGAAATTTTCATGCCCTAAATTCTAACGGAGCGCCGGGAGCTTGGAAAGAACGTCTTGCACGGAAATACTGCGCAGACAAGCTTGGTAACCATGCGGAGCTCGGCAGCGCGCGCTTTCACACGGCGCACAATCTAACGCGCGCGGCGTAACAGCCACGGCATTTCCGCGTGGCATTACGTAAACAGGATCCCCCGGGCCGAACAAAACTACCGTCGGTGCGCCCGCTAGGGACGCTGCGATATGGGCCACGCCCGAGTCATTGGCTATCACAAGACTCGCCTCCGCACAGAGCTCGGCGAGATCGGGCAGATCGGTTAGGCCGATCCAGTTTTCAACCGCCGGGTCGTTCCAGGTTTGTACGCGATGCTCCCAGAGTGTGTGATCCTGGTTCCCGACGATACGGATCTCTTTTTCGGGGTAGGCCTTGCGCAATGCGGGGATGAGCTCTGCAAACCCGGGCCATTCCCGCAAGCGAATGGAAGCCCCCGGAGCGATAACGATCGGGCCATCACCTGTGCTTCTGTCGGGTTTACGCTCCGGCGCTGAAGAACCCAAGACAAGCTCCAAAAGTTCGCGGTAAAGCGCGGCCTTGTGTTTGCCACTCGCTCGGCCCTGCCAGGGCCGAGAACGCGAAAGCAAAAAGCCCGCCCCAGCGTCGGCATACCCAACGCGGACTGGAGCTCGGGTTAGCCAGAGCTGCGAAGCGCTCCGTAGAGAAGACGGTAACTGCAACGCTAGATCAAAACGCCTCGCCCGCAGGCTCCACCAAAAACGCCACGCTTTCAGACCGCGCCGCGCGGGAGCGATTTCCACCTCGTCAAACCAATCGTCTGGTAAGAGCGCCTCCATTCCCGCGCTGCAGACCAAAGTGATCTGCGTGGTCGGGAAAGCCGCGCGCAGGCCGGCATAAAAGTCGGCCGCTAAAACGTGGTCGCCGATCCAATTGGGGGCGCGCAGCAAAATATTCTTAAACGGCGGAAGAGACACCCCCCTTGCCTACACTGCTTGAGGCGAAACTGCTATAAGCAGCCAATGACTCTCGCTAGCCGCCAGGAAAATACTCTAGGGGCCGCGCTCGGCTTGTGCGCCGGTGGGCTTTTTGCTTTCGGCTTTATCGGCGTCGCTCAAGCGCTGGGGGCCTGGGGTGCTGAACAGGTAGGCTTCTCGGTGGTTGCTTCCCAGTGGTGTGCCGCGGGCGCCTTTCCGCTCTTGGCGCTGTTTTTTCACCTTTCGATGCCAAGTCCTCGGTCGGCCGCGCGGGCTTCTGCTCCATGGCTTTCTCTGCTCCCCGCGTTGGCGGTTGCGTATGGATTCGGCCTTTGGCTTCCCGGCCCGGGAGAAATCTGGCCGGACGGATTACCCCAACGCGGCTTCCTGCTCACGGAGATTTTGGTTTTCACGCCGCTTGCCGAGGAATGGCTTTTCCGCGGTTGGCTTTATAGCGTCGTGGAGCGCATCGCCCCAGGACTCGCAACAGCCACCAATCCCCTGCCGACGGCCGCCTGGGCCTCTGCCCTGGGGTTTAGTGCCTGGCATCTTCAAAACTTGGCGTTTTTCCCCACCGACTTAGTGATCTTCCAAGTGGCCTACGCGTTTCCCTTGGGGCTCTGGCTAGGTTGGTTGCGCTGGAAAACCGGCTCACTCTGGGCGCCGTTAACAGCACACGCGCTGGTAAACTTCGGCACCGCCTTAGGCTAAAATAAAGACATGAACCTTCGCCAGAACCGCGGGCAGGCCATCCTTGAATACCTGCTCATGGTCATCATGCTTGCTGTTACCGTCGCCGTGGTCATTCGTAATACGAATTCAACGATTTACCAGTTCTGGACCGGGCTAGCCCGCCAGGTGGCTTCCCCCTGCCCGGACTGCGTCTCTCCAGCCGCTCCCCCATTGCGTTAACAAGCGTTCTCCCTCTGTCACCATGCGGCGGTCCCAACCATTGACTTAGTGCGTTCGAGCACGCTTTAAAATAATTGCACACTGCACTACGCAAGTTGCTATGGGTTAGGGGGAAACTTGAAGTCTCGCACATGGGTTATCGTTTCTTTATTCCTGCTGGCCAGCCAGGCACCAGCCGCTGTTCAAAAAAGTTCCAAAGAATACTGGGCCGACCTAGGGTTCAAATTCACCGCGATCGATAAGCACCTCACGTCCGATAAATGCAATGCCACCGAAACGGATTTCGTGGCCTGCATCACGGGTGTGAACAGCGCTTTGATGCTAATGTCGAAGCGTCTGGTCTTGGTGCCCACGGATCGCCAAAAATCCGAACAGGGCTTTGGCCCGGTCGGCAAAGACTTCGGGAATATCCGCGCCGTCGGCCCGAAGAAACTGAAGGGCGAAAAAGTCACCGAGATTTACCTAGAACAGAAAGACGAGAAGCGCCGTACCTCCCAGGGGTGGACGGATCTTTTCGCGCGCAAATCTGTTTCGCCAGTGAACTTTGAAAGCATCAAAGCCTGGTTGATTTCGCAGCCAGACCTGCTCAAGGACGAGTCCTACGCTGTAGGCCTGTTCATGAACGGCCGCATTGGCGTCTTGACCGACCCGCACACCGTATTCATTCCCGAGCAACAAGAGCACGACTCCTTCTCCGCTGCGGAGAGTGATTTTGTGGGCATCGGCGTAGCACTGAAAACGCTCTCTCAGGGCGGGAAAATCACCTTCTTGGTGGAAACACCGCTAGAAGGCGGCCCTGCTTTGAAAGCTGGCGTACGCGCTAACGACGTCATCGTGAAGGTGGATGGCGTTTCGGCCGACACGCTTAAAATCGAGGAGCTGACGGACAAGATCAAAGGCACACCCGGTACGACGGTGAAGCTAACGCTCTTGCGCGGCACGGACACCATCGACATCGATATTACTCGGGAGAAAATCCAGCGTAAAAATGTCGTCATTAAGCTACTCGGCGCGAACAAAGACATTGGTTACATCAAGCTCGCAAGCTTCGCTGTAAACGGTCCGGATGATAAGCCGATCGTTTATTCCGAAATGCTGGCAGGCATGGAAGAGCTGGTGAAGCACCCGATCAAGGCCGTTATCTTCGACGTCCGGAACAACCTGGGTGGTTACCTCACAGAATCCATCCGCGTTGCTGGCTTGTTCTTGAAAAAGAACAGCCTCGCGCTGATCACTCGCGACTTGCAAGGGGGCAATGAGCGTCAGTTCCGCACTTTCGATGAGCAGATCACGAATGTGCCGATGGTGACGTTGATCAACTCTCGTTCGGCGAGTGCATCGGAAATCTTGGCGGGAGCGCTTCAAGATCACCAACGGTCTTTCATCGTTGGCGAACGCTCGTTCGGCAAGGGTACGGTGCAACAGCAGAAACCTCGCGGGAATGGCTTGGTTTTGCGCGAGACGACCCAGCGTTTCTACCGTCCGTCGGGGCTGACCAACCAGATCCAAGGCGATGAGCCGGATGTCGAAGTGTTCGTAAATCCGAACCCGACGGCCGAGGACAAAATCGCTTTCCGCGAAGAAGACGAATATGCGGCACTCCCGCCTATCGGCGCTAAGTGGAAGCAACCTCGCCCTCAGACGGTCAAGCTACTCAAAGACTGTGTGAAAAAGGGAACGGCAGACGCGACGTTCAAAGCAGACCAGAGCGCGGCAATCCCACCGGATTACCAGCTCTTGGTCGCGCAGGACGCCGTGGAATGCATTATTTCCGAACGGCTGGATAGCAAACGCGACTCGCAAGCGCTATCGAGCATTCCGGAAGTGCACCCGTTGGGTGGCTTCTTGCAGCGGTCCTTGAATTGGGATCATGCGGAACCAATTCCGCAGCAAGACTAAGCCAGCTTAAAGCTGGTGTTGGACATACTGCTTAATGGCTCGTTTATGGATGGGGGCTGGGGTTTCAAACTCCACCCCCATTCCGCATCTTAGGGGGTTTGTCGAAGACCACCGCACCAAAGCTTCCGTGTGGATTACAGGAACGCTGAGAGGGATCGGCAAGGGAATCGCCAAGTGCACCTGAGCCCCCATTGGCATAGGGTGCGCCATTTCGATAAAACAACCGCTCTCCGAAACGTTGCGCAGAATGGGGTAATGCCAAGACTTGCCGTCGTGGACCATCAACGGCAGGTGCGTTTCATACCGAGGTTTTGGTTTCCACCAACATAGCTTGGGATCGAAGTAGAGAGAACGAATACGCGGGTTGATGAAATAGCCCAAGCTCAGGCCGAAAATAATCAAGTGGCTTGCGAAATTAGAAAACCCCTGGCCTTCCATCCGGTAGAAAGCGGAAAGGTCGTTGAGTCCCATTAGAAAAACAAATGCGATGAGTGTGTACCAACCGATTTTGGTGACGCGCAACAGCCCCCAACCCACGATCGCGGGTAGGACTCCGGAAAGCACAACATCTAACCAAGACACGCCATACCCTTGCGAGTAGCGCGCGGCGATTTCTGCTGGAAAGTAAAACAAGGCAAGACTGCAGAGGGCGATAGCGAGCGGGCGCTTTTTCATACGTTCAGTATAGCACCCGCCCTTGGAGGGACGGTCTTAGGCGGCTTCGGCGGCCTTCTCGGCGGCCTGAGTACCCGGATTGAAGCGGTACCCTTCCCCGTAGATCGACTCGATATGGTCTTTGAACGGACCAAGCTTCTTACGGATACTGCGGATGTGAGAATCCACCACACGGTCTGTAACGACGGTGTCCACACCCCAAACGTTGTTGAGGATCTTTTCGCGGCTTAGCACGCGATCCGGATTGCGGACGAAGAACGAAAGCAGTTTGAACTCCAGTGCGGAGAACGCGACTTCTTTTTCTTGGATGTAAACACGGTGGCCCAAGAAGTCGATGCGCAGGCCCTGCAACTCGAACAAGGGCGTGCCGTCTTTGCGCACTTGGTTTTGCTTGATCCGCACTTTCACGCGGGCTTTGAGCTCGTCCGCTTCGAAAGGCTTCTGGACGTAATCGTCTGCGCCTAGGTCGAAACCCATCACTTTGCTGTGAGTGTCGCCGCGCGATGACAAGAAAACGATCGGCGTCGTGGCTGTCTCTTTCTGCCCCTTCAAAAGGTGGCAGACTTCGAAGCCATCGATTTCACCTAGCTGGATGTCCAGCAAGATCAAATCGGGTTTATGCTCCCTCGCCAAGTCCACGCCTTGTTTCCCGGTAGAGGCCAAAATGACCTTATATTCGGGACTTAGGCATGTCTGGATGAGGAACTGGTAGTCCTTGTTATCATCAATTACTAGTATTTTTTCCATGCGAAGGGCTCCAGTAACCTATCGGCAGGAATGTGAAAGGCTTTAGCCGAAAACGACACAATTGAAGGCGGCCAGCCAGGCCATCTAGCCGGCGGGTCCTGTCAGCTGCACCAATGGGTGCGCGAACTCGCGCACCCATTGGTTCCGCTGCCACCCACCGGCTAGATGGCCTGGCTGGCCGTTTCCATTTGGATGTTTTGGGCCCCCTCTCCCTGCGCTGCCGCTTGGGTACTGGACTTCGCTACGTAGTTTGAAGAACCCCTAAAGCCGTTGGGGCGGTGTGTCGATATTTCTAATATGTTTAGCTTAGAGCAATTGCGTGATGGGGTTCTGAATCGGTTCACCATTCAAGTGCCGGTGGGCACTACTTTGTTTAAGCAGAATGATAAGGGGAATACGCTCTACGTCATTATTGAAGGGTCGGTGAAGCTGACTCACAAGTTGCAGAATATGGAGCGGATTATTACTACGCTTGGCCCTGGGGAGATTGTTGGGGAGAAGGCGCTTTTGGCGGTGCCCTACCGGCGAGCTTTTACGGCGATTGCGGAGACGGATGTTACGGCTTTGGAGTTTGATGGGCAGAGTTTGAAAGCGATTGCGGCTAAGGCGCCGGACTTTTCTTTGAAGCTTTTGCAGATTGTGATTTTGCGGCTGGATCGGGCGAATGGGTTGATTGCGGCTTTGCAGACCCAAAACCCGATTGAACGCGTTGCTAACTACTTAAACTTTCTCTGCCTGCACCAGTCTAAGGCTTCGCCTTCCGGGGTGGAGATTGAAACCACGGCAGATCTGATTCAGATGGCTACTTGTGTGCCGATTGAAGTCATCCGGGATTGCTTGGATGAACTCGAAGGCGAGAAGATTTTGATTAAAAAAGGGAACGGCTACCAGGTGCCAGATCCGTCTGCCCTTGGCCAACACACGACTGCGATGAAAGAGCGGATTGCGGCTTAGTTTCCCAGGACGGAGACTTTATCCCCGGCGGGAAAAGGCAATTCGAAGGCCGCTGCGGGCAGTGGCGATGACGGGCGCGCTAAGCTGTCCCAGCTTGCCGATGTCGAAGCGCCCTCCCCCAGATCGATTTTCACTTCATACGCTAATTGGAAACCTGCACGTCTTTGGCCTTGGGTATCGCAGCAGTCGCTGAAATCTGCCAGCGTGGCGTGCACAGTGTGCCCGTCGCGCAGCCAATCAAATTCGCGCAAGCCCGCGTGTCCCGAATCGACCCAGACGGTGAGATTCTCTCCGCCGAGCTCTAAGCTCCCACGGAAGGCTCCATGATCGCGGTCCCATTCCCAACCAGATGCCCGCGCTTTTTCCCATTGGGACGGTAGAACACCTAAGAAGAGTGAAACTAACTCTGCGAAAGCCACGCGCCGGCCCAACGTCTTTTGGAAGTAAGCACGGCCGCCTGTGGCGTCTTTATAACCAAAACGCTCGCGCGGGTAATGAACGGAAACTTCGCCCGCCTTATCCACCAAGACGTAGTGCAAACGCCCGATGGGATCGCGCAATTCTAATCGGAAATTCTTCGCCTCTTTGCCGACGATACGGCCGCGGCCCGAAATCGATTGGCCTTTGCCTTCATATCCGAGTTTGAGCTTTCCAGAGAACTCGCCCAAAGTGCCACGCCGGACTGTCTGATCTTTCCAGAAGTCGGCCCAAACCAAAGGCTTGAGTGGTTTTTCCAAGACTCGTTGGTGGGCGCAGCCACCAAGGAAGAACAAAGCCAGACCCGCTGCCATCCCTAAGATGCGCATCTTCAGTACCCCACGTCGCTCAAGAAACGGAGGATGCGGGCATTTACCCAGTCCGCAAACTCCATATGGGCATTATGACTGCCTCCGGCGACGGTTTCCAACTCTCCTTTAGGAAGTCGGCGAGCCAGATCCTTCTGCACTTCCAGGGGCGTGATGCAATCATCCTCACCTGCAATGACCAAGGTAGGAGCTTCGACCTTGCGCAAAAGCTCGCGGCGATCGAGCGCGCGGTAGTCTTCCATCAGCCGGTAGAAGACGCGTGGCGCCGTCTCCCGCACCCCTTGTACATAGCCCTCGATATCCTCGCGGCTAGCGTAGCTCGGGTTAAAGCCAAACTGGCTGGCAAGGTAATGCGAAAACGTTCCCGCGGCGGTGAGCTTGCGCCAGATAAACTCCGAAGCGGATGGCACCATCCGGTTGAGTTTTGCCGAAGCTTCAAAGAGTGGGTCGAGCCGATCGGTGAAGAGCATTTGCTCAAACGGATTGTTCACAGCGCCACAGATAAAGACATTGGCTTTGACGCGCTCCGGCTCCATCT
This sequence comes from bacterium, assembly GCA_019750655.1. Taxonomy (GTDB): domain Bacteria; phylum Bdellovibrionota; class FAC87; order UBA2466; family UBA2466; genus JAIEOG01. The sequence continues at coordinate 3,899 of JAIEOG010000010.1, read as the reverse complement.
CCGCCAGATGCGTTAGAATCGGCACACCCACGCTATGGCCCAGACATGCGACTTCCTCAAGCTGCAGTAAGCGCATCAGGTCCTGAATATCACGCGCGCACCATTCCAAAGTGAGGTGGTGCTCATTGGAGGGGACAGCGGATTTTTGGTGCCCGCGGTAATCGAATAAGACGACGCGGTATTTCGATTCCAGAGCGGGAATCTGGTGGCGCCAGTGCTCTCGGCGGCAAAGCAGTCCATAACAAAGCAAAAGAGGCCGCCCTTGGCCCCGCACTTCGTAGTAAATGGACGTCCCGTCTCGGGACTGAAACACACCGTTCATCTGCTATACTCAATCCTGTCTTACCATGAAAAAAAACATCCATTCAGGCTTCTTTATCAGCGTGCTTGCCCTGGGCGTCATTCTCCTAAGATGGCCTGTGGATGAAAACCAGCTCGCCCTCGAAAAGCTGGGACCGGTGATCCAAGACGACCTTCGCCTGCGCGAACAAGTCGCTCAACACTGTGGAAATCTGGAGCTAGTACTCAACAGTCCCTTGGAACGGCTCGTAAAAGAACACCTTCCGGTTCCCCAGAACGACAGTCTGAGATCGTGCACCATCGCCGCGGCGAGCGCGCAAGCCACCCGCTTTGGTTTGCGCAGCCACTGGGATTACCAGCTGCACATCCGCATTCCTCTGAGCAAGACGGTGGCTCAGCGCCATTACACCGTCGATTTTCCGCTCCCCATTGTGCTTTGGCCGGTGGGTATTTTTTTGCTCTCGTTGCTTTTTCAATTCCGCCCTTGGGGACTGGGCTGGACGCTATTTAGCTACGCCGCTTTGCTCGCGGGCCTCAATCTTCTGCACCTGGTGGACGAAATCCAGAATGGCATGCAGCGCGCGCTTTCTCCGGATCAGCCTTGGACGGGGCTTTTCCTAATCGCGGGCTGGGTTGCGCTCTGCCAAGCGCGCCGAATGCCGAACCGCCGTCGACGGCCACCACGCGTCGGGCCCCGCGCACACTTTCTCAACCGCGCCTTCTTGGGCTTCTTGGGTCTGTGGAATCCCGTCGCTTTGACTCTCACGGGGCGCTTGCTCGTCCCATTCCAAGCGCGCGTGACGTTGCTAGCGCCCTTCTTGGGTCTTCAAGTGGCGGCTACGGCGCTTAGCCTCTATCTGCTTTCTTTCAGCGGAAATCTTTCTGAGTTTTTCTGGGATAGCGCTATCCTGCCCCGTTACTTCACTTTCGGCGCTTTGCTTTTCATTTTACTACGGCACCAAACTCCTAAACGCGAGGCCGTGGCGTGGCACCTGCCCGGATTCTGGTACGGCGTCGGCGCTGTCGTTGCAGTGGAACTAGCCTGCTGGAAGTTCTCACTCTGGGAAAGCTCGTCGACACTCACGCGTGTGGGCCTCGCGCTTTTCGTAAGCCAGTTATTCTGGATTCGCCATCTCGAATGGCGGCGTTTTTTCCACTACGCTTCTCGCTGGGGCAGCGCCGTTGCGATTGCCGCGGCCGTAAGTGTCTTGAGCCAGCAAATGGGCGTAACGGATTTAGCGGTGTCATTGCTCGACCCGCGCATCCACCCAACAGCCCCCGCGCTCTTCACTTTCTTTGCGGGAATTCTGATGGGGTTTCTCACAGGCAGTTTCCCCGTGGCGTTCTTTGCGCTGGTGGGCACGTTGGCGAAAGCCGCGCAAACGCCTCTGATCCACGCAGCGCTCTTGGATGGGGTTTTGGCGGGCCTGCTACTATCGCCCTTCTCTGTACATAACTTGATTCCGGCCATTCAATTCCGCATGCCGGTGCGAGCGGTCGTCGGATTCCGTTTCAAGCAGCTTGGCTTTCCCCTGCTGATTGGTACCGTGATTTACGCGATTAGCGCATTGAATTCCGTCGCCATCCTACGGCCCGCGACGTTCGTGTTTCTCTGCCTCTTGGCTATCTCCACCCAGCTTAAGAAGACGTCTTGGCGAGTGCAGAAGTATACGATTTTGCCAGATTCACATAGTGCCGGGCGCTAAAACGCAGGCGTTCTTTTTCTTCGTCGGTTAGATCTCCGACTACTTTTGCAGGCCGTCCGAAGGCCTTTTTCCCAGCCGGGATTTTTGTCCCCTGAGTGACCAGGCTTCCCGCCCCGAGCAATACAAACTCTCCAATTTCCGCATCATCGAGAATCGTGCTGCCCATCCCAATCAAGGCAAAGTCCTTGATGGTGCAAGCGTGGAGCACCACACTGTGCCCGACGGTGACATCGTTGCCGATGATCGTGGGGCTCGCTTTGTACGAGACATGGATCATGCTTAGGTCTTGGATGTTCGTGCGATCGCCGATGCGGATATAGTTCACGTCCCCGCGCACAACGCTATTGAACCAGATGCTGGCCTCTGCGCCGATGTGGACATCTCCCCAAACTTGCGCGCCAGGAAAAACGAGAGCGGAAGTATGGATCTTAGGCGTGGCAAACCGGTGCGGGTAATCCTTCTTGGGATCGCCGGTCAAGACGGGGAGCTCCGACATAGTAGCCTCTCAGGTTGGAAGCGTTGGCTTCAGTCACTTCGACTTCTAAAATCTTTCCGATACACGCATCACCGGCATTGAGCACATGCACCCGACGGTTATGGGGGCTGCGGCCGCTGTAATAGAGCGCCTTTTTGTCCATCGACTCAATCAACACAGGCGTCTTGGTGCCTATCAGAGCGACATTGCCCGCCTCGATAGGCGCCATGGCGATGTCTTGCAAGCGAGCCAAGCGTTCGTCCTTCACGCTCTCAGGCACTTCTTCGCCTTCATAAGCAAACGCGCGTGTGCCCGGCCGCGGTGAGTACTTGAACATATACGCCATCGTGAAACCGACTTCGCGGACAACGTCGATGCTCGACTGGAAGTCTTCTTCGGTCTCACCTGGGAAACCGACGATGATATCCGTAGAAAGCGCAATTTCCGGGCACGCTTGTTTCAAGAGCCGGATTTTTTCCAGGTACTGCTCACGGGTGTAAAGCCGCGACATGCGTTTCAAAATCCGGTCACTGCCCGACTGGAAGGGTAAGTGTAGCGACGGGCAAAGTTTTTCCAACCGGCCGAACTGTTCGATGAGGTCTGTGCCAAGATCGCGCGGGTGGGAAGTGACGTAACGGATACGCTCCAACCCTTCGATGGCATGCGTTTGCTCAATCAGCTGCGCTAGATTCTCCGGCGTGCCTTTGCCGTACGTATTGATGTTCTGGCCTAAGAAAGTGACTTCGCGGGTACCGCGCGCGACGAGCTTACGGACGTCGTCCAAGACCTCGGCGATCGGCCGACTCTTCTCGCGGCCGCGCACAAAGGGCACGATGCAGTAGGTGCAAAAGTGATCGCAGCCCTTCATGATGGTCAGAAATTCCGCGGGCTTCGCTTCGTGGATCACGGCCGGTTGTGTGTAGGTGCGGCCTGGTCCATCCATCTGCGTGTCGACGGCGCGTTTGCCATGGCGGCGCGCAGACTCGACGAGATCGAAAACCCTATCAATGCTGTCCGGACCAAACACGAGGTCCAAATGCGGCACACGCTGCAAGAGTGTACGGCCCATGCGCTGGCCCACACAGCCCGCGACCCCAATCACCATTTCGGGGTTCTTTTTCTTCAAGGGCCTCAACTGCCCGAGGAGGCTCAAAACCTTCTGTTCCGATTTCGCGCGGATGCTGCAGGTATTGATCAAGATGACATCGGCGTTGGCCGGGTTTGGCTCAACGCGGTAGCCCTTGGTCTGCAGCGATGCGGACATACGGTCGGAATCATAGACGTTCATCTGGCAGCCAAACGTCTTAATATGTACAGAGCGGGGCGTGTTCACGGCCGGGAGTGTAAACGCAACGCCAGGGCTTGGCCAAGGATTTCAGTCCTGCTAGAACGCTCCGGTGTCTAACGCTTTCCACATC
>JAIEOG010000248.1 GCA_019750655.1 bacterium | reverse complement strand
AATGGGACTTTATTGTTTGCGTGAGGAGAAGAGTAACGCTGGATTTATTCTACGGAAGAGTCTTTTTCTAAAATGCCGAACAGATTGCCTTCGGGGTCTTCGCAGTAGGCGAGGTAGCCGGTGGAAGTGACGGCGCGTTTGGGGTGCGTAATTTTTCCACCGTTATCGACGATTTTTTTCAAAGCAGCGTCAATGCCGTCGACGTGGATCGTAGGAACCCATTGGAGTTTCGGAGTGCTCTGTGGCTTGATACCCGCATTAATGCCGGCTTCAGAGGCGCCCATGCCCGTGAACAGGAACCAATAGTTCTCATTGCCCGTTTGCTTCTTCTGGAAAATCCATCCAAAAACTTTCGAGTAAAAACTTCCCAAGCTTTCGGGGATCGCAGAATTAAGCTCGATGTGAGTGATGCGCGGCACGTGTACACTCCTGTTATCGCTTTTCGGCCGCACCACCGAAAAACTTGAGCCGGGTGCCTAGAAGCCTACAGCCGGCGGCGGCCGGGTGGGGGCGCTTGGATGGACGTCAGGTGGCGAGCCACGTTAAACGGGTCGAGCTTCTGCACCACGTACAGTTTCCCGTCCGCATTGCGGCCTTCCATGGAGATGGGTACGCCGCCTGAAGCTTTGGTGACCTTGCCGTACTTTGTATCGACCACAGGGTACGTCCCGCCCGTGGTGATCGTCCCCACAGCGTTCGTCCATTCTTCCAGCGTATTGGCGCCCGACGCGGATTGCTTGAACGCCAGCATGGGCAAAGCCTCTTGCCGGCCGTCGGCATATTTCAGGTAGACCATCGTGGAGACGAAGAACTCTGTCCAAGACGGATCGCGCTTCACCACGGAGATGCACGCCGATTGAATGCCCGTTTGCGGGTAGCGGTTGTCACCACAATGCGTGGCCGCCAATGCTAGCTCGGGAAGCTGCGCGGGCTCTTGGCCGTCACGGATGACATAGTCGACAAAACAGTTTGAGGACATCCCAGCCGAGTTACGCACAAACCCAACAGCCGAGTACTGCGCTTTCACCGTGTGCGAAACCGTGATGCGGCCCGAAGGCACGCTGACGGCCGTGCCGTTGATGGAAGCCGTTTCCGCACTGCCGGAAGCGGTGAGTTCTAAAGTCACGATATCGCCCGGGCGCGCTTCTGTAGGAATGGCAGCAAGCGTACAAGTCGGGCGGGTGGGTTGCGGATCATCCGTGACCGTGACAGGGGCCGAACACGTTCCCGTCTGGCCAGATTGGTTTCTTACCGTCGCCACCGCGGTGAAGCTAGCCATCGGATTCACCGTCTTTTGACCAGAGGGTACACTCACGGAGGTTCCATCGATATCCGCGGAAGTCGCGTTCTGCGAAGTTAGCGTGAGCAACACCGAGCCACCCTTGTTCACCGTAGTCGGGCTGGCGGCGAGGTTACATGTCGGCGCGGGGGTTATGGGCCCATCGCTGCACTCTGGGGTCGATGCCGTGGAATTAATCCCGCAGATAACGATGCTGTTGTCCTGCGCAAAGGACTTCAAGAGGTCGATGCTCTCTTGGCGATCGAGACGCGAGTCGTAGCTCGTGTCCATAATATTGCCCTTGGAGTTGATTCCCAAAAGCGTGTCTTTGTTGTTCACCTTAGTAAAAGCCGGGCCACCCGAATCTCCGAAGCACAGCGCTGCGCCGCCGGCATTGCGGAGCACCATATCGAAACCCGAAAAGCCTACGACCTGAGTTTGGCCAATGCGCAAGATGCCGTCATTACCGCCTGTGCCATCTGTTTTCGTGCAGCCATAGCCTAGGAGGGTAACGGGAGTTCCTACTTTGGCCGTGTCGACCACGTTCACCACAGTGAAAGGCTTCGCGTCTGTAATATCCTGCGCCGTTACTCCCACCGCGACATCGTGATCGCGCGTCGGGTAAAGAGAGCTCACGCGCATCTTCGCTTGGTAGCTCTTACCCTTGTAAGAGAAGTTCGCCATTCCGCCCGTGTCCACACAGTGGCCGGCGGTAACGATCGCGCGTTTCCCAACGATTGTCGCGGTGCAGCCCGCGTTCTTGTAGGTGATGCGAATCACTTCCTGCCATGTGCCGGCTGGAACTTCCGTACCATTGATAAGCGTTGGAACAACTGTCCGCGCTTCTGCGAGTACAGTAACGCACAGCAATGCCAGAGCGGCCGTGGTACGAAGCATTAAGTTCTCCTGAAACAGCGTTAGGTGAAGCAAGCATCGCCTGAGCGGCGAGCTCGCCCCCATTCTAACACCGGTCCAGGGCTTTAGCTGCAAAGCCTTACTGGCGGAGTCTTAACGAGAGTCTTAGAGTGTCGGGCGGAGAGCACCCAGCAAGTCGGTGTTGCCCAAAGCGCCTTCTGCCGGTGCCCACGAAGCCGTGGATTCCAATGCAGGCCGTGCTTCTGAAGCAATGCCGCGTGTGACAGGAGAACGCAGAAGACGTTTGAGCTCTGCATCGCTCAGAGCCATCACGATCGGATCGTGGTGGCCAGTGTTGCAAGCAGCGATGCTCGCTTTGCCGCTTTCGGTGGTGCAAAGTGCGCCGACGGTGAGAGCAAAAGGTCCCGGGCGCACACCGGCAGCGACTAGCGAATTCTTGCCGGGCTGATAGCTCGCCGGCGAACGTTGTGCGCGGATATCGGCGATTTCGTTAGAGCCACCGATGCCGCCGCCTTCACCGCCACCAGCGCTGGAATCTCCACCGCCAGAAGCCGTTCCCATTTCCGCAGTCGTTACGCGAACGCCCGCGCCATCGCCGCCTTCTTCATTGCGAGAGATTTCAGGGCCTGCGCCGCCAGCGCCCGAAGCGCCGTTATTCATCATGCCGCCGCCCATTCCGTTCCCCATCATTGGGCTACCCGAGGAGGGCAGTGTGGCATTCTGGGCACCAGTTGCAGCAGCGTTAGCCGCGATGTTGCCCACTGGCGTTTTTTCCATGTTCTGCACGCCGCGGGCAGCGACGTTAGCGACTGAATTCGGATTTCCACCGCCGAACAGACCGCTCATGTCGGGCATCTGTGCTGTGGGCATATCGCCGGCATTCAAAGACTGGCGCTCCGTCGGAGTGGCTCCCTGCGGATTCACTTCCTGAGGCGCATCCGGAACCACGGCGGCTTGCATATCGGTTTTGCCCATGTCATTACCCGAAGGCGTTTGCCCGCCGGCGGTGTTGCCGGAGTTGGGCGATTGAGGGCCGTTTTTACCGCCGTTGTTCATGGGCATGAAAGGCATTTGCGGCTGTTGTTGTTGATCGCGGAGCTGTTGGGCTTGGGCGCGGAGGCCATCGATTTGGTCTTGGAGTTCCATCGCCTTTAGGACGTTAGCTTTCATCTCGTCCAATTGCGCTTTGATGGTGTCAGAGGCTTTTACGCCGCCGTCGATCGTCTCAGAGAATTTTTCAAGCTCCTTGTCGACCAAACGCTTGGCACCATCCGTCAGCGTAACGGCAAAGGATTCCGCTGAGAGTGTAAGACAGCTAAATAGAATGAAAGCTTTGGAGTACATATTCCACCAACTTAAATGTTAATGCCTTTATCAGCGTGTGCATTGAACCCAGCGTTATCGTACGGATCTGCTTGTGGTGCGCCTTGAGTGTTTTGTTCTCCGCCATTGTAGTAAAGCGGCTTCATAATGCTTTGCACGTTCTCTTTAAAAGTGGGCGATGCAACGACCGCCGGGTCCGGGCTAGCAATCGCTTTTGCTGTTGCCTGCTCAATGACGGGTTCAGAACTCTGCTGGCTATTTACGTTGTTCACGATGCCCGATTGAACATGATTTAAATACTGTGCTGCATCGACAGATAATTCCCGTCTATCGAGGTCTTCTTTCTTTGTTTTAACCAAAAGCTTTACGTTGTTTGCGACCTCTTTGAGCTTCTCAAGCTGGAATTGTTTCGCGGTTACGAATTCCTTGTAATGATCCAACTCATCTTGTGACTTGTCTGGCACTACCTGAATTTCGTCGGCGGCGTCATACATAGCGAGGGCAGACTGAAACCGTGCGTCGCGTTTGTCTTCTTTTTCTTTGTCGTCTTCCAAAAGAGACTTCAATGAAGCGCGAACGGCGTCTTGCTCAAGCTTTTTCCAGTTTTTTTTCTTTTCACCAATCTGAGTGACAAGAGTCTTAAATTCGCCGCTTTCTAAAGCCTGCGCTTTGGCCTCTAGCTCGTTGGCCTTCTGTTCAATCTGTTGGTTGGCTTGCTGAGTGGCGAAATTTTGCTGGGGCCCGTACATGCCCATTCCTGGGTACATGCCGTTGTTAAAGCCTGGAACCAAAGAGCCTTGTTGCTGTTGCTGGTAGCCAAAAGCTCCCATGCTTAGCCCTAAGCCTGCCAATACGATAAGGCGATTTTTCAAAAGCATCCCATCCTCCCCAGGATCGGCGATCCGTGTAGACCGTTTGTCTTTATTAAGATGCAAACGCACTGCCGGAATTCGCCGCACGGGGGTAGGGCTGTTTCTGAGGGGTGTTTGGACAACTTGGAAGAGCTTAAACACCTGTCAAAAGTTTAGACACTTTGTCTACCAAGCAGGCACTTTGTCCGTAAAAAGTGCCCTCGGAGAAACCGGTTTTATCGTCGATAAAACTTTGACTTCGTTAATACCTAAATATACATGTGTATGTATAGTGAGGTGTGTGTGAAATCCTTCGAATCTCTGCATCAAGAAGCGCTTTCCCGGATGAAATCCTACCTGCGATCTACCCATGAATTGATGGAGACTATCGGCCGTGTCGATCAAACGCGGGCTTACTTACAGCTTGGGTACCCCTCCTTATGGGCTTACCTAATCCACGGATTGAAAATGGCTGAGAGCCACGCGCACCAGTTCATCTCTGTAAGCCGAAAATCCAGGGAAGTTCCCGAGCTGAAACGAGCGATTCAGAAGGGCGAAGTCTCCTTGCCGAAAGCGGCTCTGATAGCCGCGGAGTTAAAGCCTCAGAATCAGGTCGAATGGCTCGAGAAGGCGAAGACGTTGCCGACGCGTGCTTTGCGAGAGGAAATCGCGAAGAAAAACCCTGAAGCAGCTGTCCCTTTGCGGATAACGCCAAGATCCGAAGTCTTGTCAGAAATCAAAATGGGCCTGAAAAAAGACGTCTTGGAAAAGCTTCGGCGCGCGCAGGATCTGCTCTCTCAAAAACAGGGGCGCAGTGTTTCCCTCGAAGAAGTTTTGGAGCATCTCGTGAATCATTTCCTTGAGAAAGAAGACAAAGTGAAAAAGGCCGAGCGAGCAGTTATCGCCGGGCGGGCCAAGCCCGCTACTGTCCCTTCGGGACGAGTAGCGCTTCCGGCCTGGGTCGGCCATCGCGTTCAGCAGCTTAGCCAAGGGCGTTGCCAGGGGATTCTTCCGAATGGACAGCATTGCACTCAGGAGCGGTTTCTCCATGTGCACCATAAAACACCTCTGAAGTGCGGGGGATCCAATGCCCCAGAGAATCTTGTTTTGCTTTGCCAGGGCCACCACAAAATCGCGCACCTGACTTTGTCCGGACAAAGTGGAATTCGAAGAAACAGTCCGAGAGTCGGTCCGGTTTCCCGGGCTAAGGCTGCCCGGGAACCGGCCGAAATGCGGCTCTTTTAGCTAAGGTGTTTGGGGAGGTCTATGGGCTGGATGCCTGGAAGGCGGCTTTGCTTCCAGGTTGGGTTGGAGCTCTTGCGGGTAGAAGGGTCTAATTGTCCGCGGAGAGCTTCTGTTCGTACTTCCAGGGGTGTTTTGGTGCCGTTTTTCGCTCGTGGAACTATGCGTTAATCCATGCTAAAAATGGCCCTCAATCCGGAGTTTATTAGGCCTGTGAAGCTTGTTGGGGCTTTCATTTTGGGGGTGGTTTGGGTTTGTGGTGCCTTTGGCGCTACGGGGCCCTCTGCCGCTTCCGGGTCAGAACCTGGGATCTTCCAAGTTCTCCACCATCTCGAAGATCGGCCAATGTCGCTGGTCGAAATCCGTAAAGATGCTCCCACCATCAGTGGCGAGCCCATAACTGAGAAATACCTGCTGAAAGACCAGTGGGGAAATAACTGTCTCGTCGAGGTGGGGCAGACGGGCATGATCGCCCGCTATGTCGCCGCTGCCGCATTAGCCGCTGTCTTAGGCGTTCCTCACCTCCCGGCTTATCCCATCCTCGCCCACCGCGGGCGGAATGGTATTCCCACTCGAGAGCAGGTCGTGGCTTCTGGTGCAACGCCTTCGGATTATTTCCACGGGGACAATTGGAGCCCCGGCGTCTTGATCCCCGATAACCCGCACCAGAAAGCGGGGGATCCGGCGGAATTCAATGCCCAGCAGGCGGGCGAGCATTTCTTGCTTCACTTGACTGCCTTTTTGCTTCGGAGTGCAGGGCCGGAAATCGGTAAAGGGGAGGACGGTCGACTCTTCATTGCTAATTTTCCCGAGATCTACCTTCGCCGGCAGGTTTCGCCGAAAGATTTCTTCCGAGACACTTTCAAGAGCTTTTACCGAGAAAAACTCAAACACTTCACGGAAGACCAGCAACGGTTTTTTATAGAGCGGCAACTGCTTCCCTTTTTGGATCGGGCCGAACATCTCCAGGGACAACCGCTCAAAGAAATCTGGTATCCAGCAGCGGCATCCAAGGCGGAAGTCGAGCAATGGCCTATCGCGGTCTTTACCACCATCTTTGAGCTTCAGCTCAAGGAAGTTCGTAGTCTTGCGGAGAACTACTTGCGCACCCGTGTGGGTGGGGTCTTTTCTAAAGTATCTCTGGCAAAGACTTCTGCGCCCGCGCGTGTCCCCCTCTGGTTCGGCTTCAGTACGCTCTCTGACTTTCGGGCGGAGACAGCGCCGATCGCAAATCCCGTTTATCGCCGCAAGAACGCCAAGAAACTTTTATTGGCATTTCATATGGCTACGACGATGCAACAAATGGCGCTTACGGCTCAGTGGACCAAAGCGCTGGGCGTCGATCCCATCGAAGCGCTCCTCGCCGACGCGACCCATTGGGACGCTACCGTCGCTGTGTTTGGCCCGAGCAAGACTACCGGGCACTTTGTAGGCGATGGCGTTTCGAACCAGCAGTTTTCTCTGAACCGGCAAGCGAAGAAGACCCTGGTCGTGCTTTCGGATTCGGATTTAGAAAGTCAGGCCATTGCTGAAATCGTCGAGCAAATCGGGCCTACCGTAAGTGCTTTGCCTTACGTTATTGAAAGCACCGACCGCGTTCAGTTTGTTACCGACCAACATGTCACCGAGATCATCGCGTACGCTCAGCACCGCGGGATTAAGCGGATCGTCCTTTGTGAAATGGGTGGCTTCACCCAAGGGCAATATAGACGCCTGCAGGTCTTGGGCTTTGAAGTCGTCGAACTCGATCACCACAACCGTGGGGCGCACAATTGGCAGAAGTGGTCCACGATCGAACAATTTTGCGAGCTTTATAATTACATCCCCGATCTCCGCCAGCTGACCATCGGTATGATCGATCGCGGCGGGATTAGCGCGCTCGCCCAATTGGGTTTTGATAAAAACGATCTTGAGTCGTTTTTACCCATGGGGACTATGCGGGGTTACCGCGAAGTCGTGGCGCAGTACGATAACCAAGCGCCCGTCACGGATATTCCCTTTTACGAAAGCAAAGGGTCCATGGGGAAGTTCACCAACGCATTCGGCGCTGTTCATTTTCCGTATGTCCGCAATAAGCTCGTTGTTCAAGGGCGGGATTTAAAATTCAATGGCGACCCGGAACTAGCTTGGAAAATTCTCGACCACTTTCATGCGCTCTCTGCAAAAGTATCCGGTGGCGACAACTCTGTTTCTATGTACGTGCAGCTTCCGCTCCGGCGCCCTGAAGATCTCTGGCATTTTGTGGATGTGATTAACCGGCTCGCAAACGGCGAGAATTTGAAGCCCTTTGTTCCCGGCTGCCCGCGCGCAGTGACAGAAGCGCCGCCACCGCCCGTGGTAAAGCACAAAACCCACCCAGCGTCGTCACCCGCTTCGATGCCTTGAGCTGTGTTACACTTCAAGCACATGAAAAACTTACAGCGCGTCGCATTGGTATTGTTTGTCATTCCCAGCATGGCTCATGCCATTTTCAAGTTTGATCTAGAGCCCATTGTTGGTTACGAGCGAGTGCAGAAGTTCTTGCCCACGGCGCATACAAAAGATCGCCTCGTGTTAGGCGGCCGTGTAGTGCTGGGAACTCCGCTGATTTCCGCCGAAGCCGAATACACGCGCGCGAACGACACAGAATCTTACCCGGCGACTAGCACGGACATCGCAGAACAGCAGGACAAGGCGCGTGTGGGGCTGCGGTCGACTTACAATTTTGCGTTGGTCAGCGTGTTCGCGCGCGCGGGAGCGCAGGCGCGTTTGACGAAACGCACGGTGACCGTTTCGGGAACACCGTCGACTCAGACAGATCCCATCACGTACAACCCCTATGCCGGTGCGGGTGCCCGCGTGCATATCCGCAATAACATCGCGCTCTCTGCGGATATCACCGTCGTCTTCAACGGCTTCCCCAACATGAACATGAACGACTACATGACAACCGCGGGTCTTGTTGTATCTTTCCCTTGATGGGAAAAAGCACTGGTAAACGAGTTTTAATCACAGGCGCTTCGTCGGGAATCGGCGCGGCTTTGGCGTTAGAGTACGCGCAACAAGGCGCGGTGCTTTTTCTAACGGCAAGACGCCTGGAGCGTTTGCAGGCACTCGCAGAAAAAATCCGAGCGCTTGGCGGGCGTGCAGAATGCGCTGAGATGGATGTCTGTGACACGGCGTCTGTCCAAGCAGCGACTGAGAAAGCCGCTGCCGCCATGGGCGGGATCGACATTCTCATCGCTAACGCCGGTTTCGGCGTCGTCGGTAAGATCGAAACGCTTCCGCTGGACGATTACCGCCGCCAATTCGAGACCAATATCTTCGGCGTCATCCGCAGCGTCCAAGCCGCGTACCCTTGGCTTAAAAAATCCCGAGGCAGTATTGCTGTGATCGGCAGTGTGAATGGCTGGGTCGCCTTGCCCGGCAATTCTCCTTACTCAATGAGCAAGCATGCGATCCGAGCCTTTACGGACGCCCTCTGGCTGGAAGCCCATGCTGATGGAATTCGCGTCACTCACATCAGTCCCGGCTTTATCTCTACGGAAATCAGGCAGATCGATAACCAAGGCAAGCGCCACACGGGCCATAAAGACCCTATTCCGGCGTGGTTAATGGCGACCCCGCAACACACTGCTAAGGTCATTCGGAAGGCTGTAGAGGCTGGTAAGCGCGAAAAATCTATTACCGGACATGGCTGGTGGTCGATCCATTTATTCAGGTATTTTCCAGTACTTATGTACCATCTTTTACGCTCCCTAAAAATCAGCGCCCGCGGAGAACCCTAGAGACCGCTTTTTGTTTGACACGGCGCAAGACTAGCTCTACAGGTGTGCAACACGCCAGCAACGTGATCTGTTGCAGCGTGCAACGAACGCGGTCTCATCTTGCTTTTCTTAAGCCCGTCCGCGGTGGCACTTAGGTTGCACTAGGTGCTGATGCGTCCGAACCCATAGCCCGTAACTAGGAGTGATGTGATGATCTCGACTGAAATGAATTCTAATAACCCGGTGACGCAACCTGTTTCCCCGGCTCCCGTGAAGAAAAGCACCCGTGGCTTTGCTTCCATGGATCCGGCTCGCCAACGCGAAATCGCCCGTAAGGGTGGCCGCGCGGCGCACTTGAAGGGCACCGCCCATGAGTTCACCCCGGATGAAGCTCGCGTTGCTGGCCGCAAAGGTGGCCAAGCAGTGAGCCGCGACCGCGCTCATATGGCGATGATTGGCCGCGAAGGTGGCCAAGCTCGTGGCGCGAAAGCCGCACGCCTCGCTGCCCAACAGCAGCAGCTCCAACAGCAAGCCGCTCAAAACGGTGCTGTGAAGCAGGCGATGTAATTCAATAGCTTCTGCGCTTGTGGGCGCGGTGGAGCGTTCTTTCCCCCCAAGAACGTTTGCTGCACGCACAAGAGTGAGAGTTTTAAACGGTCTGGTTGCTTAGGTGCAATCAGGCCGTTTTTATTTTCGGGGGTTTAGAAAGCTAGCGGTGGAGCCGCGGTGGAATCGGAGTTTATGGCCCCGGCGGTTGAAGCCGCGCAGCCAGCCTACGAAAGCGGCTATGACGAAGGCAGCGCCTAGGCAGTAAGTGAAAGTCGGGGAAGGCGCCGGCGTGCTGTCAGGGTGGCGAGAGGCCGTTTCTAAGGCCTGTGTCCACTGAGAGCCCGTGATGGGCGTTTCTAATTCGACGCGTTCCACACCTTACCATTCGGCAGGTGCGTTACAGTCTTTAGGTCTCGAGAGCGAAAATCTCGTCTATTTTTTGCCGACGTCGGATGCACTGAGATTGTGTCGCGCGCACCGCAATTTCAGGTGGTAGTGGGCGACTATTATAGGTCGAACCCATCGACGATCCGTAGGCTCCCGCGTGCGTAATCGCGAGCAAGTCGCCGGTTTGCAGCGGTGGTAGGGAACGATCCAAGCCTAGAAAGTCCCCGGTTTCGCACACGGGACCGACGACATCGACAGTTTGTGGGTCTCCCTTGCGAGGGCGCACGCACTCAATCGGGTGATAAGCCTCGTACAGGCTGGGGCGAATCAGATCATTCATGGCCGCATCGACGACAGCGAAGACCTTCTCAGGCGTCGATTTCAAAGTAACGATGCGGGTGACTAGCCAGCCAGCTTCCGCGACGATCCAACGCCCAGGCTCTAAGATCAGTTGAAACCCAGCCTGGGAAACCGGTGCGAGTGCGGCAGCAAAGTCCTGCACGGAAGGTGGCTTTTCATCTAGGTAGCGCACGGCGAGCCCGCCGCCGATATCCAAAGACGCAAGTTCGGGGTGGCCCTCTCGCAGGCGAGTGCCCCAGCCTACGAGTCTTTGAGCCGCTTCCCCGAAGGCTTTGAGCTCCTGGATTTGGCTGCCTAAGTGGCAGCTCAAGCCTATGAGGCTCACCCCAGGCAGCGAGCGTGCGAGCCGCACGCAGTCTTCCAGCTGGTTTTCAGAGATCCCAAACTTGGTTTTGTGCAGGCCAGTCGCGATATAGGGAGCCGTCCGTGCGTCGATATTGGGGTTCACGCGTAGCCGCACGCGTGCGCGCTGGCCTTTTTGCGAAGCAATGTGGTGGAGACGGCCCAATTCATCGGGGCTTTCGACGTGGAAAGCCTGGATACCGTGCTCTAAGCCTAAGGCTAGTTCCCAATCCTGTTTGCCGACGCCGGAGAAGACGGTTTTATCGGCGGGGGCACCGGCACGTAGGGCACGCGTTAATTCCCCACCAGAAACGACATCGGCGCCCAAGCCTGCCTGGAAGACCGGCCGGAGAATGCCGCCCGTCGGACAGGCCTTCACGGCAAAGCAAATCTGCGTGGGGTGTGCAGCAAAGGCTGTACGCAGTGCCTGGCACTGGCTCTCAATGCGCGAGAGGGAATAGACATAGAACGGAGTGCCATACTGCTTCGCGAGGTCTGATAGGGCCACCTGCTCGCAGGCCCACTCGCCATTTAAGAGAGAGAAAGCGTTCATAAGAGCATTAGAACACGAACGTCGCGGCCATGGTTCCTTGGCCGTTGGTATTGTACTGCGCGGACAAATTGACCGCGTCCCATGCCCAGCCCCCTAAGCCGACCGTATGGTACAGGCCATTCCAGTCCGTGTAGTAGCTGGTGCGGAAGTAAAAGCCGAGAATTCCCGCATCCAGCTGTGCGGAAAGCGTGATGATGTAGCGGCCGCCGAGGTTGTAAAAGGAGGGCGTCTCGACGTTTAGCTCCACATTCATGCGGCTGCCCGAGCGGGTGCCTAGGGCGAGGATGGCGCTGGGCGACTGGTTCAAGCCGTGGAAGACGATCCCGAAGTCGACGATAGGCAACTCCACGGTCAACCCGGCATTTATTTCGGGGGAGATGCCAAAGGCGAAATTGTCTTCGTGCAGGAAGAAGCCAAATGAAAAGTTATCGACGTTATAACCCATGCCGGCGAAAGCGCCGTTCGTGAGCGTTCCGTCTTGCGCGAGGCTGCCTTGGTAACCCGCGCCAATACCGAAAGACCCTTTTGCGTGGGCGACAGAGCCAAAGGCACCGTGGGATTGCCAGCCTTGTATGGCTGGTGAGTAGCCGAGTTGGAACGCCGTCCCGCGGCCCGCCTTAGGGAGCGCTGCGCCGTTCACGCCCGCCGCAACACTGAAGCCGGGGTAGAGAATCCCGACGGTGTCAGGTGCGATGGATGCGACTGGAAAAGTGTTCTTGATGGCGTCTGCAGCAGCGTGTTGCGCAAACAAAGCCGTGACCAAGATAAGTAGTGCGCGTGGCATTTTTCCCCCGTTTTCCCGTAAGCATCCATTCTACGGCAATGCGCCTTGTCATTGCGAGAAAAGTACTCGAGGGGGAAATCAGGTATACTTTTTAATACTGGAATTACTCTGGCATTTCCTCTTCTTTGGGGGCGCGATGGCACGGTGTCTCTCCGTTTTGCTAATTCTCATAGGATCTGCAGCAGCCACGGCGGCCGGGCCCGCCCGCACCTTTCTCAACGAGAACCGTTTGGAGGAGGCGGCGCAA
>JAIEOG010000002.1 GCA_019750655.1 bacterium | reverse complement strand
GGCAGCGGCCAGATCGCAGCGATTGGCGCGGCCTATACTTCGGTGAGTGGCAACTACGATCAGCTCATTCTTAAAATCGATACAAACGGACGTCCAGTTAGCGGATTTGGTTCTAGTGGCTTCAAGGTTCTTTCCGCAGGCCCCTCGGATGATGTCTCCAACTCAGCTGTCGTAGTCGGAAGCAACCTCTATGCGGTTGGCCGAGTTTCGGACAATAGCGCTTATCAAGGTGGCGATACGCAGCGTTTTGCTGTTAGCGACGGGTCAGTAGCGCCCACGGTCGTAAGCATCGATGTGACGCCGGGTGGCCCCGTGATTGGTGGCCAGGCACCCTCACTTTCGGCCACGGCAACGATGTCAGATAGCAGCGTCGTCAGCGTGCCTATTTCTTCCTTGGATTTCTCCACCTCAGATACAGACAAGTTTGAGACGGGTGTGGGAAGCGTCACTGCCGTTCTTACGGGTAACGGCACGGGAACGATTACGGCCGATATGGGCGGGATTACGACGAACTTCAATGTCGATGTCATCCCAGATGCCGACGGCGATATGTACGGTAGCGATACCGACTGCGACGATAGCGATCCGACTGCTTACCCCGGCGCGGCACCCCATTGCGGCCAGAATGCGGATGGGAACTGTGATGGTTTGATAGATCTCTTTGATGATAGCTGCGATGACTACGTGAAGACTGGCCTGCTAGTAAATCTAGATGCTGTAGCGGCCAGCTCCACTGGTACGCCCAATGCTTGTGCCGATACTACCTGGTACCAGCGCGGGGGTTTAACCCCGTCCTTCTCAGTGGTGAATAGCACTTGCAGCTCCGACGGTTTCGAAGGGTCCGGAATTGACGCATATTTCCGATTCGATGGAAGTAACGACTATGTGGCACCCTCCTCGGGGAATGACTACGCGGGCGATGGTGGCGATTTTTCAGTCGAAGCTTGGGTGATCCCGTCGGCTAGTTTCTCGGGGCCGACCCCTCAGAGGTACGATGGCGTTTACGGCGCGAGCTATCCCTTGATTAACATACCGAACGGTATCAACGGTGGCTCAGATACCGCCATTGGTCTGGCGGTAGGGCTAGAAGGGATCCGCGTCCTCGAGCATTCGGCGGGTCATTTGGTCACTCCGCTAGTTTTAGATCGCCCCATCGGCAATTCGGGCTGGACGCACGTCATGCTCACCTATGGCACGGACTATAAGCTGTTCGTGAACGGATCGTTCATAAAGTCGGGTAAAGCCACCATTAACGGCGGTGCTTATCCCGGTATCGTCTTAGGGACACCCGGGGTTGGTATTGATAATTTCGGTGGCTACCTAGCCATCTTCCGTGTCTACGATTCTGAGTTGTCGAGTGTTGAAGTGACTCAGAATTATAATGCGACTGTAGGCCGTTTCACTTTAAACGATTATGGGACTTGCGGTGATGGCACTTGCTCCGCTACCGAAACGTGCAGCTGCGCCGACTGCGCTTCTCAGGAAGTATGCACGGGTGAGACGGACTGCATCGATAGCTCGGATGGCGATGGCGACGGCGATGTCGATTGCGACGACTCCGATTGCTACACCTCGTCAGACTGCAGCTATCCTGAATCCTGCAGCGGTGGTGCGGACGAAGATGGCGATGGAGACATCGATTGCATCGACTCCGACTGTTTATCAGATACCACTAACTGCCCACTCACTAGCGTCTGTGATCTTTGGACAACCTTGGATTTCCACTGCGTGTGGTCCGGTGGCTCTTATGACTTTGGCGCGTACTGGGGATTCCACTCTGGGGAGTATCTCGCTAATGGAACCCTGTTTTTGCGCGAGATGGCGCTTAATGATGGCAGTGAGTTGTTCTTTAGTCTAACGGATGGCATTGATGCTACTCCGCTAGATAATTGCGTAAACAATGGGCCGACGACTGGGACTATCCGCATGCGGTATGGCTCAATCGACCGCACCTATAGTTTTTCGGCGTCCAGAAAAGGCAGTGACTATTGGGCCTTCACCACCGCTGACGCAATGATGGCGCATTTCCGTTGCCAGCCTGGCGACTGCGCAGCGGATTCGGACTTTGACGGTGTGTGCAATGGTTCCGATAGCTGTGTCGGCATGAATCCCTCGGGTGATACCGATGGCGACGGCACATGCAATGATACTGATCCGTGCCCGAGCGATGCTATGAACGATAGCGACGGCGACGGTTCGTGCGATAGTGCCGACCTTTGCATTGGGGATGACACCACCACAGATGCCGATAGCGATGGCTATTGCAACGACTCCGACCCGTGTATCGGAAACGATAACGTGGATGCGGATGCCGATGGCCGTTGCACCGATTCGGACAACTGTCCGGTAAGTTACAACCCCAACCAAGAAGACATAGATGCGGATGGCTCTGGGGATGTATGCGACCTTTGCGTCGGTAATGACTCGACTACTGACTCGGATGGCGACGGAAAGTGCAATGACACCGATCCCTGTCCGCTCGATCTCAATGACGACAGCGACGGCGACACCGTTTGCGATAGCAGTGACCCATGCCCGGCCGATCTGCACGATGATAGCGATGGCGATGGAAGTTGTGATTCTGCAGACAGCTGCCCCAGCGACAACCCGAACGATCCCGACGGCGACGGTATCTGCCAATCAGTAGATCCATGTCCACTGGATACCGGCAATGACTCGGATGGCGATGGAAGCTGCGATTCCGTAGATCCATGCCCGTCGGATCCCAATGATGACAGCGATGGCGATGGAAGCTGCGACTCCGCGGATGCCTGCCCGCATGATAATCCGAATGACCCGGACGGTGACGGTATCTGCCAATCGTCGGATCCATGCCCTCTTGATTCAACAAACGACTCGGATGGTGACAGCGTCTGCGACTCAGTCGATCCATGCCCGGCTGACAATCCGGACGATTCCGATGGCGACTCTATTTGCCAATCTGTCGATCCATGCCCGCTAGACATGTTGAATGACTCTGATGGTGACGGGTACTGTGATTCCGCTGATCCATGCCCGAGCGATTCTATGAACGATAGCGATGGCGATGGGACTTGCGATAGCGTCGATATCTGTGTGGGCAATGACGGCAGTGGGGACCCCGATGGCGACGGCTCGTGCAGTGATATGGACCCCTGCCCGTCGGATTTCGCCAACGACGGCGATGCCGATGGTTATTGCGCTTCCGACGAGTGCGATGATAGCGATGCGGCCATCAACCCTAGCGTGCCTTACGATGATTGCGATGCCGCACAAAGCGCAAGCTGCGGTGCTGCAACCGAATGCTGGCCTGTGGAAAATACCGCTTACGGTCTTTTACTCGACGCGAGCCAGGTGAATGCAGCGCATGGAAACTACGCTTGTTCGGACGACCGATGGTATTTCTCCGACCGAAGCAGCTTCGTGCAGCTTTACAATGTAGATACTAGTTGCTCCTCAACCTCTGGTTGGAGAGGCGATGGTTCCCCCACGAATCCCTATGCGCTTGTTTTAGATGGGACGGATGATTACGGCTTCGTGCATGACACAAACGGCTTGTCCAATCTGGGTTTCGTCAATGTGCCAAATGGATTTACGGTGGAAATGTGGGTCCACCCGGCAAAAAGCTTTACGCAGTTCGCGGAAGCGAACACGGGCAACCTATCCGGCAGTGGTCCATTTCCCTTCATCGTTCGGCCGACCGGCGTGGCGCACTATATCCCCGGCACTATCGGGGTCGGGATAGCCGTAGGAACGAACGGTGTCTCTGTGTTTGAACACGCGGCGAATCATTACCCAGACCCTCTGGTCTATTCAGCGGATCTCAATGGTTGGGAGCATCTCATTATCACTTATGGTGGGACCAACGGTTACCGCCTGTACCGCGGCGGTGTTCTGGTACACCAGGGACTGAACACCACTGGCACTGTTTACATCGGAAATACTCTCGGAACCGATGAACAAGGCTATGGGTTTGGTAGCCAAGCGTTCGCCGGTAAAGTGGGATACCTCAAAATTGAAGGGAACGAGATTACGGGCACCGAGGCGAGCACTCGTTTTGCCATGACAGAGAGCCATTACCCCACCGGCGTACACTGCACAGGGAACCCAGGCACGGGTGACTCCGATGCGGATGGTGTATGCGATGACGAAGATCCTTGCGGAAATAATTCTTTGGATAGTGGCGAGGACTGCGACGACGGTCTTGATATCTCGAACTGCTCTAGTTGTGCCTGTGACGCGGGTTATGGACCTGTGGGCGATGGGACCTGCGCGTTAAACTGTGGAGACGGCGATCTCGACTCCGGCGAAGACTGCGACGACGCCGTACCTTCTTCGAACTGCACAAGCTGCGCTTGCAATTCTGGCTATGCCACCAATGGTGATGGGACGTGCAGCCTGGTGCCCACTTGCGGCAATGGCATTTTTGATAGCGACAGTGAAATTTGCGATGACGCCATAGATGCTTCCAACTGCCACAGCTGCTTGTGCTCGGGTGGATTGGTTTCGGACACCACGGGTGGTTGTGGCCAACCGGCTTGCACAAACGGTCATTGGGATGGTTCCGGGTGTGCGTGTGACTCTGGCTACGAAAACATCTGGGCAGCAAACCGTACACTCACTCCCGTTGGGATTGTGGAAGACAGCCAAGGGAATATTTTCATCGCCGATTACTCCGCTAAGTTAGTCCATAAGTACAATGCATCGGGAGGCTATCTCACCTCGTTTGGTGCCGCGGGCGCAGGCGGTTATGGAAACTGGTCTCCAACAGGAATGGCAATCGACGGTTCGGACAATATTTATGTCACCGAATCCAGTGGTCACTCCGTGCGGAAGTTCGATACCTCGGGTAACCTCTTGCTCCAAGCAGGCAGTTTTGGCTCTGGCGATCTCCAGTTCAATAACCCCGCGGCAGTAGCGGTATCAGGGACGGCGCTTTCCGTTCTCGATGCTTATAACTACCGCGTGCAGGTCTTGGATACTTCCACCCTTAGCCTGACGGCCAAATGGACTAACCACCAGGGCACGGCGGTCTCGCCGGGGCAATTCGTTATCGGGACCGGCATCGCAATCGGTGGGTCGGGACAAACCTTTATCTCAGACTCTTTCCGAAGAGACGTCCAGGACTTTGATCAAACTGGTAACTACCTGGGGCACAAACTCGGCAGCGGCTTTTTTGGTACCGGGGATGGCGAGTTCGCTGGCCAGACGGCGATCGCGACGGACAGCGCTGGCTACCTCTATGTTTCAGACCAGGGCAACTACCGCATCCAGGTATTTGATACGAGCTGGAACTTTGTTCGGAAATTCGGTGCCGGCGTGGGCACCGGAGATACTAATTTCGAGCCGCACCCGCTCTTTGTTTCTAGTGCGGGAAATATCTATATCGGCGATGTCTATAATGGCCGGGTTCTCAAGTACGACACCAATTTCAATCTACTGTTGAAGATAGCCAGCTGGGGCGTGGATAGCTGTACTTCGATCTGCGGTAACGGAACTTGGGATGCAGGTCCCGAAGAGTGCGAGCGCACGCTCGATCCAAACTGCGGTAGCTGTATGTGCGATTCCGGCTATGCGGGCAGTGGAAACGGCGCTTGCCATCCCATTGTTTGCGGAGACACCTACGTAGATACGGGCGAGAACTGCGATGACGGAAACGCAGTGGATGGTGATGGCTGTAGCTCCAGCTGCATAGCCGAGTACTGTGGCGACGCTATCGTCAACAACGGGGAAGTGTGCGACGACATGGTTACTGCTCACTGTAGCAGCTGCGCTTGCAGCGCTGGGTACACGAGTGACGGTAGTGGTAACTGCCCCAGTGACGGCGATGGGGACGGGGTCCCGGATACTAGCGATGTCTGCTCGGGAAATGATTCTAGCGGGGATCCTGACGGGGATCACATTTGCAACGACTTGGATAACTGCGACGTCGCGTACAACGATACGCAGCAGGACCAAGACAGCGATGGCGTGGGCGACGTTTGCGACGACGATGTGGATGGCGATGGTTACCAGGGAGCTCTGGGAGACTCGTCAGACTGCAATGATGCCGATGCTAGCATCCACCCCGCGGCCTCCGAAGTTTGTGGCAATGGGCAAGACGATGACTGTGACGGCGATACAGACGAAGACTGTTAGGACTTTTCCGCGGAGGCTTCTAAGGGCTTAGCTGGCACATCTTGCGGAAAGCGCGCATTGTCCGGGAACTTGTAAGTTTTAATCGTCCCCATGAGCTGTTTACCTTCATCGACTTGGCCATTGTGGGTGATCACAGCGCCCGCCGAATTCCCTAAAACGACTTTAATCTTCTTCTCGGCTTGGTAGGTCACCGACTTGCCTTCGGCCAGAAAGTATTCCACAGGCGCGGCTTCGTCGATAACGACCTTAATCCACGTCCGTGCTTTGCCTTGCACCACGACTTCGTGGGCCGAGGGTGAGCTATGCGGAGTCGGTGTCGTGGACGCTAAAGCGACTTTCTTGTCTTCAGCGACCGGCGTAGGCGCCGGCGTGTTCACCGGTGCAGAAGCGGCCACGTTTTCTGTCACAGTTGTCGGACCGCCAGCAAGCACTAAAGGCTCGGTAGGGGATGTAGTGGCCGTAGCTGTAGCCGTAGCTTCCGTTGCAGGCGCGTCGTCGCGGCCGACATTGATCAGCACCAGTGCAATCGCCACGACTGCCACAAACGAGGCGGCCGTAATCAGGCGAGGTGCAGAGGGCAGGCGAAAGGGTGTCGAGAGTTCCTGCGGCGGCGGAGCAACAGCTCCAGGCGGCAAGGGCTTCGGAACGGCGACGAGATCTTCAGTGGCTTCCGTCGGTGGGGGCGCAACGCTGCCCGTGGCTTCGCGGAAGCGCTCCATGACTTCGTTCTGGCTTAGGCCAACGTATTTCGAGTAAGCGACGATAAACCCGCGGATGAAGGGCTCCGGCGGGAGCTGATCCCATTTTCCCGCTTCTAATAATTCCAGCGAGTGAACATGGATCTTTGTGATCGACGCAATCTCCTCGAGGCGGATGCCTTTTTTCTCGCGGTGCGTCTTTAGGTAGGAGCCGAAGTTTTCCATGAGTAGTGATTTTTAAGGAGAACGGGTACTTCCGTCCAGCTCAAAGCGCGGGTGTAAGGATTATTTCAGCCACTTAAGGACTTCGTTGGAGCGTTCGACGTAATGACCCGACTTATGCCTCTGTACTAGTTTTTCCAATTCCGCCCGCGCAACCTTGCGCTGGCCCATCTTCATCAAGACTAAACCTAGTTTGTAGTGGCTTTCCTGATAAAGCGGGCAGGTTGAGAGCGCCTTCTCGTAGTACTCCGAAGCTTTTGGGTATTGCCGCTGCTTGGCGTACACATCGGCCATGTTCTTGCTCGCCAGGCAGAAGAGCGGGGCGATGTCCAAAGCCTTCTGGTGGGCGTCTAGCGCCTGCTTGTTCTGGCCCAGGCGGTAATAAGCGTAGCCCATGTTGGTGAAAGCGTTCTCTGGAGTAAGGTAGTTCTCGTCGGCAATGGCTTTTTGGAAATAGCCGATGGCGTCTTGGAACTTGTCCAATCGATTGTATAAAACACCCATATTATTAAGCACTTCTGGGTATTTTGGTTGGAGTTCTAACGCTTTGCGGAATTCCGTTTCGCTCTTCTCGTAGCGCTTAGTTTCCAGATATACGAGAGCGAGTAGGTTATGCGCAGCTGCGAGTGAAGGGTCCGCATTGAGGGCAGCTTGGGCGTACTCGACAGCTTTGCTGTATTCGCGCTGGGCTAGGAAGTCTGCCGACGATTGCAGCTGGGTCCGGGCTAGCTGGATTTCGCGAGTTCCGGCGAAGGTCGAACACCCGACGGCCACGAGACCGACGGCCCCCACTAACGCGCTGGATAAGATTTTTTTCACTTAGGACCTCTTTGATCCATCTTATCGCTGCGCTGAAGAAGGCTCCAGCCAAACGTTTGACAGACAGTTTTAGGGTTTTGTTAAATGACGGCCGGGGGCGAAATGCTTGATTTGACTTGGTTCTATCGAGGCTTGGGAGTGGCGGTTTTGCTGCTCACGGCCTGCACGCCCAAGGCGGAATTGCCGATTGGGCAACGGCCGCCGAAAATCGGGTTCATTCTGGCAACCACTAACGAGGAACGTTACCTCAAAGATCGCCAGTATTTTATCGACGCCGCCCAGCGCGCCGGCGCCCAAGTCGAGTTTGCGTCTTGCGATAACCAGGTCTCTGTCCAAACGGCCAAAGTCGAAAACCTGCTTTCTAAAGGCGTGGATGTCCTGGTCGTTCAACCCGTGCATTCGGAAGCCGCAGCGGCCATCGCAAAGTCGGCACGCGCCGAAGGCGTGCCTGTGATTTCTTACGATCGCTTGATCCGCAATGCGCCGGTCGATCTTTACGTCACGCAGGACAGTTTCCAAGTCGGTGTCCTACAAGCCCGGCAAGCGCTGCAGGCGATGGGCGGCAAGGGCAATGTCGTGATTTTGTCGGGCGAAGCTGGCCACTCCGTTGCGGAAGAGATCACGCGGGGAAATCGATCGGTTTTGGAAAAAGCCCCCGGTGTGAAAATCGTCGTGCAGCAAAGCCACCCCGGTTGGTCGACTGCCGCAGCTCTAGCCACCGTAGAAAACGCGCTCACGCGCTACCAGAACAAGATTGATGCCGTCTTGGCCAATAACGATGGCATGGCATTGGGCGCCGTGAATGCTCTTTCCGAGCAAAAGCTCACAGGAAAAGTATTTGTCGCTGGAGCCGATGCCGACTTAACCGCCGTACAGAATATTGTCCACGGCCGCCAAACCATGACCGTGCTCAAAGGCATCAAGCCCCTCGCCGAAGCCGCCGCGAATGCCGCTATCCGCATGGCATTGAAGCAGCCGGTAGAAACGACAGAAAAAATGCAGAACGGTGCCGGCGAAGTCCCCGTGCTCAATACGCCCGTCGAAGCCGTGACTCGGGAGAATCTACGAGAGGTCATTGTGCGCTCTGGTTTCCACACGGAGAAAGCCGTTTTCGGGACGGGGCAGGGATGACGCCTCTTTTACAGGTCAACCATATCGCTAAGTCCTTCGGCGGTATTGCCGCGCTGAAAGATGTCACGTTTGAAATCCAAAGCGGCGAATGCGTTGCTCTCGTCGGTGAAAACGGCGCTGGCAAGTCCACGCTCATGAAAATCCTGAGCGGGGTTTGGCCCGCGGGCAGTTATGAGGGTGAAGTCCACTTCGAAGGACGGCTTTTGAGCGTCCGCTCGCCGCTCGAAGCGCGCCTCGCAGGCATCTCCATTATCCACCAAGAGCTTTGCCTCTTTCCCGATCTAAGCGTTGCCGAAAATCTCCTTTTGACTGAGGAATACCCCTACTCCGGAAAACCCAGCACGAACCTCGCGCGTTGGGTGCATTGGGGAGATTTGAACAAGAAGGCGTCCTTATTACTGGAAAGCCTAGGGTTTTCGATCGATCCGGGGGCCACTGTCGGCAGTCTCAGTGTGGCGCAGCGGCAGATGATTGAGATTGCCCGTGCGGTACACCACCAGGCACGGCTCCTCATTCTCGACGAGCCGACATCGGCGCTCTCCAGTCGCGAGGTGGAACAGCTTTTTAAAATTCTCTTCGACATGAAAAAGCGTGGAGTCACGCTCGTCTATATTTCTCATAAACTCGAAGAGATTTTCGCTCTAGCGGATAGGATCGTCGTGCTGCGAGACGGCACGGCCGTGAAGCAGCTGCAAGTCAGCCAGACCAATGCCGCGGAAGTGGTGCGCGAAATGGTTGGGCGGCCGATTCTTGAAAAAACCTACTTCGGGGATTGGGTGTCAGAGGGCCCGCCACTTTTGGAAATCGAGGGCCTGGGCCACACCGATCGGCGAGGCGGCGAGGTCTTAGGCGGAATTGATCTGCAAGTTTGGCCCGGGGAAATTGTCGGCGTGGCAGGCCTCATGGGTTCGGGCCGTAGCGAGCTTCTGCGTTCGCTCGTCGGCGTGCTACCCGGGCAGCGCGCGGGCGACGTGCAGCTCGATGGTAAACCCGTTCAGTGGAATAGCCTGCGTGAAGCGATGGACGCCGGCATCGCTTTTGTCCCAGAAGATCGCAAGAAGGATGGCCTCTTTCTCGATCTCGGCGTGGGTTTCAATTTCACTGTCTCGATTCTGGATTCCATGACGACCTTGCTCAAACGGATCGACGCTTCCAAAGAAGCGGATCTGATCAGCAAGCTCAAAGAGCGCTTGCACGTGAAGTTCGCCGATAGCAGCCAGCCGGTAAAATCGCTCAGCGGCGGCAATCAGCAAAAGGTGCTTCTGGGCAAAATGGTTGCGCGTTCTCCGCGCGTTTTGCTCTTGGATGAGCCCACACGCGGCATTGATATCGGTGCCAAAGCGGAGATCTACGAGTTGATCGCCGAGCTGGCGCGCAATGGCGTGGCGCTGCTTGTAGTGTCGTCGGAACTTCCCGAACTTCTCGCGCTCTGCCACCGCATCGTAGTCCTGCGGGAAGGGCGACTCGTGGCTGATCTGCCTAACCAAGATTTAAACCAAGAAAAGCTAATGGTGTTTGCAGCGGGTGCGCCGCAAGCCGCTGAGGGAGTGCGCGTATGAGTATGGCAGAGTCTTTACGGTGGGTGGTGCTGCCCGTGCGCGGCCTGGGGAAGAGGGTTTCCATCAGCCAGTGGGTGCCTTTGATTGCACTGTTGGTTTGCGCTGTTTGGTTTAACTACTTAAGCGATGGCGCATTTCTGACCTCACGCAATCTGAGCAACCTTTCTCGCCAGGTTTGCGTGAACCTCACGCTCGCAGTGGGGATGACGGTCGTTATCCTCACCTCCGGCATCGATCTCTCCGTGGGAAGTGTGCTGGCACTGTCGGCGATGATCGCAGCTATTTCTCAGTTCCACGGAGACTGGGCCTCTCTAGGGGCCTTGGGTGCAGTCGGATCCATTGCCCTCGCTTTGGGAGTCGGCGGCGCCTGCGGCGCAGTGACGGGCGTGGCGGTCAGCCGTCTTAACATCACTCCTTTTATCGTCACCCTCGGAATGATGGTGATCTGCCGTGGGCTCACGTTGATCGTGTCGGGCGCGCAGGCCGTGGCTCCCATTGGCGATTCTTTGGGGTCTCTAAGCTCTGGTTACCTACCGCCATGGCCTAGTTTTGCGTTAATCACTTTACTCGGTATCGCATTGATAAGCGGGCAATGGTGGGCCGTCCGCCAAGGCACGATCCGCGCCGCCATCGCTACGAAACGCAGCCTGCTTTGCATTGCCGCTTGTGGGCTCGCCGTGCACACCTTCTGCGGCTACCGCGGCATCCCTGCCATGGTCTTCATTGCGGCTTTTTGTGCTGCGAGCGTTTGGGTGGTTTTGTCCTTTACCCGCTTTGGACGGTTTGTTTACGCCATCGGTGGCAATCGTGAAGCCGCCGAGCTATCGGGAGTCCCCGTTCGCAGAGTTCTGGGTTTGGTCTATTGCTTGATGGGTGCTTTAGCGGGGTTGGGAGGCGTTCTAGATCTCGCGCGCGTAAACGGCGCTGTCCCTTCAGCGGGTGAGTTAGCGGAATTGGATGCTATCGCGGCCGTCGTTATCGGCGGTACGAGCCTCATGGGTGGTGCCGGCGGTGTTGCGGGAACACTCATGGGCGTTTTGCTCATGGGGGTGTTGAACAACGGCATGAGCCTCGTGGGCATCAGCGAGCATTACCAGAAGGTCTTCAAAGGCCTTGTAATCGTGGCTGCGGTTTACTTGGATTTACGTTCCAAACGCAAGTAACGACACGCCCTGTCAACGGCTTCCCCTGTCCATAAGCTAAAATAAAGCACCCGGGGGACACGCCGTGAACGCACGTGGCATGACTTTAATTGAATTGATAGCAGCAGGAGCCATCGTACTTTTGGTGGCTGTGGGAATGTCCTACGCCTTCAAGCAGGCAACGCTGATTTCCAGCA
Organism: bacterium; assembly: GCA_019750655.1. GTDB lineage: Bacteria > Bdellovibrionota > FAC87 > UBA2466 > UBA2466 > JAIEOG01. Next base: position 652 of record JAIEOG010000002.1, on the reverse strand, counting down.
ATACTGCGACGAAAGTGGAAAGCACCCAAGATCTTAACCGGCTTGTTGGCCGGATGATGCGAGTGGGGCGCATAGCGCGCGCTAACGGCTGCACGATTTCCCGGCCGCCGGCTTCTGAAACCTCGCTCACTTGCTGGGTCGATATGAAGTCGCCCCCGACAGAAATTCTCACAGACGACACGCAAGTGAAGTTCCGCCTCGATGCTGCCAATCGGCAGGTTCTCTACCAAGTCTGGGAGAACACCCAGTTTGTCACCAAAGACCGCTTTGCCAATATCATCACGCTCAACCTCTGCGACGATGCTGCGATGCATGCGCCAGTGGCGTGTGAGATGAACGACGCAATCACGGTAAGGCATGATGCCAACCGGACGACGGGGACATTCCGCACCGATGCCGGCCGCTACTTCCGCTTCCGCGTGGGCGCCGAAGACAAAGTTACGATAGGGAACACTGGCCAAGGGAAGATGACCTACATGCTGGGCGCGTTTTACGTCCGGCACCCGACGTCCGTTTCTACACTTCGTTATCAATTTGGAATGAGGGAGTGATGCAGATCTTAAGAAAACGCTCTGGATTCGCCGTCGCTGCCGCCATGTTGGCGATCGGTATATTTTCTACTTCTATTTATTACTTTATGTCGTCGATGGCG
>JAIEOG010000448.1 GCA_019750655.1 bacterium | reverse complement strand
GCTCCTCGCTGAAAGCCGGGGCCTCTATATCCCGCGCTAACAGGTTCAGAAAGGAGCGAGACCACACTTCCGCCATCTCTTCGGGAGTGTTTTTGAACTCAGGAGCCGTAGGCTGTGCCTGAAGGTAGAGGTGGGGCACCAGGTATCTGCGGAACTTAGCGCGGTAAAGTCCGACGCGATCTTGCTGCAGGGTGCGTTTAAGAAAGTCCACCAACGTTTTCGGGTACGGCAGGTGCGTCTCTATGCGATCGTCGAAATCTTGGGAAGTGCTGGGCACGCGCATGACCGCCACAGCTCCATACAGCAATCCAAATGCCACTCGGGGTGAGCGCAGGTAGTCGCCGTGTCTTTGGTCGACGTAAGGGCAAACAGATTCCAATGGGAGCACGGATCGTCGTAAAGCCAGTGGCAGGCGCTCTATCAGCGAAGGGTCGGGCGCGTCTTGAGCGGCCTTTTCCAATCGCAAAAGCGCCGTGAAGTGTTTGAAGAATGCTTGCGTGCGAGGGTCGTGAAATTCCTGCACGCGTTCTTCGACCTGGCCAGCGAGCCGGCCTAGGTTTTCGGCGCCGGTAGCTTTTGGTAGGCGCGAGCCCAGCCAGTCAAAGACCGCTGCCACCTGCCCCCATTCCGTCGCTTCTTTTGCGGAGAGGTCGCCCCAAGTGTCCCATTCGTTTTGAGTGACTTCGATGAGCAGCTGGTTTTCTCGGGATAGAGAGGGGTCTTTAAGGCAATTCGCCCGGCGAAACTCGCCGGCAGCTTCTCGGAGAGGTTGCGTGGATTCAGAGGCAGGGATGCGGCAGGCGGCTTCAAGCTTGCGGACGGCTTCCTCGCAGGCCGTGCCTGCCTGTGCCGGTGTGTAAGCCAAAATGCTCAGTAAAATCCAACCCAGCGTGCCCAAGCAATCCCCTCTAGAGGCCGACTATTTAATGCGTGACGCAGTATGTCAATATGGGGAAGGTTGGGCCCGTTTTCTTGCTTACCCGAGCAAGTCTTGTTATCCAAACGGGTTCATGATCACCCAAAGCCATACCCCCCAACCGATGACGCCCGAGCAACTGGAGAACTACAAGCTCCACCGGCGTTTCGACCGTATGGGACGCCTCATTGGCGATGCGCAAATGAAGCGCTTGATGGATTCGCATGTAATGATCGTGGGTCTGGGCGGCGTGGGATCTTGGGCCGCTGAATCGGTTGTACGTTCTGGTGTGGGGAAAGTGACGTTAGTGGATTTCGACGAGATCTGCGTCACCAATGCTAACCGCCAGCTGCATGCTCTTGCTGGCGAAGTGGGTAAGAACAAGGCCGATGTCATGGCTGCGCGTATGCGCGCGATCAACCCGCGTGTAGAAGCGATCCCCATCGCTCTCTTTTACAATGAAGAGCACCACGCCCAAGTTTTCCAAACGCGCCCGGATTTCGTCATCGATTCCATTGATCACGTGACGACAAAGTGCCAGCTCTTGAAGTACTGCCGCGACGAAAAAATCCCGGTCGTGTGTTCGACAGGTTCTGGCGGGCGCTTAGATCCGACGCAGGTTAAAGTTACGGATCTGTCGCAGACAAATGTCGATCCATTAGCTCGCGAGTTGCGCCGAGTCTTGAGGCAGAAGTACGGTTTTCCCTCGGAAGACGATGTGCTTTTCGGGATCCAGGCCGTGTACTCGACGGAGCCCGCGACGCGCCCCCAAGAACTCCACTACGACGGTGGCAAAGGTTTCCGCTGCGTCTGCCCCAATGGCGATAACCCGTACTTCAATTGCGATAACCGCAATATCATCATGGGCAACGCAAGCTTTGTGACGGGAACGTTCGGCTTCGTCTGCGCTTCCATCGCCGTGCGGTCTATTTTAGAGTCTGCTAATTCTAAGATGCCTGCATAGCCTCTAGAGCGACTTCACACGGCGGGCGGTTACTTAAGCCGAGATCGAGATGCACTCCATGCCAATCCTGATTAGCTAGCCAATCTAAGTGGTCGAGCAAGGGCTTCGAGACAGAAAGAAACGGTTTGTATTCGAGAGCGTGCCCTTGGCTATTCAGGGCGCGCATTTTTTCAAAACGATCCGCCATGGTCCCTTCTATATTTCGCAGGATTAGCGGTAGCCAGACGTATACAGGGCCGGTTCCTTCAAAGCTGGTTTTTGTGAATTTTTGAAGTTCATTTAACAGCTTTGCCTCGTCGATTTTTCCATTTGTGTACTCCTCTACAAGACGACTGACTGTGAAGACGACATCTTGCGGACGCTGCCCAGCACTGCGCAGCTCTTTCGCAAGGGGTTCCAGTTTTTTTACGAGTTCGTTGCGCTGGTGAGCGCGCTCTTGCAGGGTGTCCAGGGCCAGCTGAAGGCGCAGAGCTTCTCGCTCATTGAGAGGGACGGGCGGCTCATGGGCGTCACCGTCGAGCAAAGTCCAGTAGGGAGATAACATAGGCCGGCGTTCGTCGCTGTCTTCTTCTCGAACCGCACCGCCATAGTCCAACCCTGATTGCAGAACTTCATCACGGGCCAGCATTTCTTGGCGGTTCCGCCATGCGGCTGCGAAAATTTCTGTAAAACCCATTTTTTCTTTCGGTGGGGTCCGAGGATTCGCGGGTAGCTCCTCTCTACCTCGAGCTGACTTGGCCGCGCCCTGAGGCAACTCCGTGGATCCGTGGCCGTTTTGCGCAGCGATCATTTCAGGGTTTGACGAATTGTAGGGGCGTCCTCGCTCTCGGCCGCCCGCTGTGTTGGGCATTGCGCTGTCAGGCGTTGTGTTGCGAGGGTCGAGTGTGGAGGGAGTGATATCAATCGGAATCCCCGCTGAACCGTGGGTTAAGAAGCGATCGGTGTGCAGATTCCCGGATCGGAGGGCGCCGGAGGCGTCTGCAACAATCAGAATGCGAGGATCTAGCCGCATTCCAGGGCGGGATTTTGAAAGTCCCTCGGTGAAAGCGCCATCCGCGACTTCCCCGCTCCCATCGCATTGGAGACAACCTATGCCGCTATCATTTAAGAATCGCTCAATGGAAGTGTTGCCGTCCCACAAAAAAGGAATTCGAAACCCTTGGTTTTCTCTTACGTCGCTGTAGAGCATCTCCCCAGAGAGTACATTCTGGAGGTCCGCAAGCTTCATGGGAGTGCCATTGTCTTTGCTAACGCGGTAGGCGGTGCGCAATGCATCGGGCATGGTTTTAAAGCCATGCGTTTCGAAATACGCGGCCATCCGCTCCATTTCCTCTTCTGTAACGAGCGAGCGTTCCAATTGAAAGTCTCGGTAGTTCATGGTCTCGCCGGAGAAGCCGACTTCAATGGTGAGTTTTTCGAACTTTTTCTTCTCCTCGGGAATGAGAAGATAGCCGCCTCGCTGTGCGCGCACAAATCGGAAATGCGTCCTCCAATCGATGGGCCCATCGGGGCCACGCACTTGCAACAGAGTAATGTCTCGAAAGTCCGGAGCGGGAATGCGTATAGGGTGCGTGGCATCTACCGTTTGTTGAGGGTTGGTTGTCTCCAAAATTGAGACGGTGTCCGATGTTGATAGGTATGCCGGTGATCGGTTGTCCATATCGTCCGGGAGCACGTAGTGGCTGGGTGGTGGGCGACCTCTTGTCAGGGATCGGACTTTTGCGACGGGTGTGCTCGTGCGGTCTTCCGAGGGGTTTTTGTTAGTCGCCTTGCCACCTCTGGCATTGGTTTCCAGAATGGACTTCTGGGGGAGACGCTCCACAATGACTTCTCTGATTTTTTCTTGGGCGGCTGGTGGCAGGTTAGCTGCACCAGTGATAAGTCCCAGCGTGCCTAATACGCCCGTCGCCAACCGACGGACCCATTTCTTGCGATTTGCGGAGCGTGCGATTTCGCCACGAGGATAGAGCTGGGCGACTGTTTGCTGAAGCGCTTTTTTTCGATCGATGGCGGAGCGAGTCGCCGGAGCGGTGGCGGCTATTTTTTGGAAACCTGGCTCAGAAACATGGCGGCCTTCCACCAGCGCTCGAGTTTTATCAATGACCCAGCTGCTATTCGAATTAAAGTCCCCCGCGTCGTTTTCAATTCGATTGCGTGTGTACAAATCGGATCGATCTAACTGGTTTTCAATGATGGCAATATTAGTAGGAGAAGGCGATTTGAGACGAGATTCCAGCTTGTCGAACAGAAGTGCCCTGTAAGAAGAGGCGAACAGAAAAAGAGCCCGTGCTTTTACTTGTGCGGGGTAATCACGAGAGCTGGCTTTTGCAGGAAATTGGGCTCCAGAGGGGTCGATTCCAGCTTGGTAACTGGTGTGTTCTCCGGTTCGAATGACTAGGCGATTACCATCGGGAAACTGCCAGCTTCCATTCAAGTCGGCAGGCAGCGTGAGGTTCCATTTCTCAAATTCTCTCGGATCGACGGCCCGAAATTCTCCCTCGTTAAAATACCCCAATTCAACGCCCGGCACCTGAGAGAGAGCTTGGTAGCCCTTAATAGACGCCTCTTTCGCTTTCGCCTCGGATTTCTTTTTTTCCGTTTGTAGCCATTGTTTTAGGACCGCTTCGCTTAGCTTCGGAATGTTGGCTAGGTTAGTCTGGCTGTTGAGTTGCCGTTCGTATTCGGCGTTGTAGTCTTTAATATAGGAGGGATCGCGAGTGCCAAGACCCAGGGGGTTGGTGAATGCGAACTGATTTCGGTGCATCGAATAGGCAGCTGCGCGCGAACCCGCGAAATTAGTATCTGGTTTTGCTGGCTCTTTTTTTTGCGCCTGAAGCAAGGCGTGTAAAGACTTGATTAATGCTCTGGCTCCGGTGTCCCCAAAGCCTTCAGAAGCTAATTCGCTGATTGCGGTGCGCGCCGCTAGCCTGCGTTTTTCGCGGAACGCCTGAGTTCCGGCTTGGACGAGCCGTGGGTATGCCTCAGGGTATTTTTCTCTTAGTTCAGTGAGTGCATGATCATATGCTTGGTAGCCTGACTTTACCTCCGAATCGGCTTTGTCGGTGAGCCAGCTTTCTGGGGTCCGATCGGCCAACGGAATCAGGGAAATATCTCCGAAGCACAAAGCTTCTAGATATCTTGCAAAGGGAGAGAGCGGAGCCGGCGGATCGTCGGCGCGCGCAGTCAGGCAAACCAGAAGGGCGGCCGCGATGAAGGCCCTAAATTTAGCGCGCAATTCCACGCTAACGTATCGGAATTTCGGCGGTTAAGCCTCAACTCTCCGCGTCTCCTCCTTGGGGGGGCCTGGGGCTACTTTTTCACGGAATTAAAAGTTCTTAAGCAAAGGCGGGTAGGCTTTTTTCTGAAATAATACCAAACACTTAACTATTTATTAATGCAAGAGCTCGGTAATTGAGCGAAATGACGCATTGAGTTATAATTCGCGCCTACTTTTCAAGGGGCGAGAATGCGAATCCGGATCTTTTTTTGCCTGGCGCTAGTTTCATCGATTTCTTTTGGGGGCGAACTCGACCCTCGTAACCGAGAAGCAATAGAGCTCGACGATACACTCGTCTCCATGTCCCAATTGGCCCATTTTGCGGGGCCATGGCTCTTTAAAGATTTAAGCGAGGGCCGGAGAGATCGCCTCCAGAGAATCATGGCCGGCTCACGCGGGCGTTGGAAGTTTAAGGGAAACCCTGAGCTTCAGAAGTCTCTCGAGAATGCACTGAGTGCGGAATTGATTCATGAGAAATTTCCCTGGGAGTCTTTGAGTGCTGATTGCATCACCGATATCCGGGCTCGGTTTCCTGGAAAGCCGGACAAGGAAATCGAATGGGATCTAAAACTGTGCGATATGGAGGTTGTTAAAAAGAATCAGCGAGCTTTGAAGAACACGGTTAATGACTACCGTGGAGCGGCGTACTTAAGAGATCGTTACGTTCTGTTCCTAAACATAGTTTCTACAGAGATTTATGGCCAGGTAGCCAAACTGAAAAATCTCAAAAGCATGGTCTCTAGTGTGGGGAGCTGTGCGCCCGTGAGCGAAGCGCAGATCATTCGTTGTCTAACCGCCGACGCCAAATTTCGTGCTGGAATAGAAGACATGCTTGTCGACACTCAAGCGATGCTTGATGCGTACGCCAGCATTTCTAACGTACACAAGATCGAATCCTCGAATGGACTTTATCAAATCCTAAATGCGCACAGAGCACAGTTCGTCCGAGTCTTGGCGGAGCAAGGCAAAAATAAAATCCAGGGGATTTTGCCAGAATGAGAACTTTATTCGCCGTTCTTATTTTGAATTCATTTTGCGTCCATGCGAAAGCTGACGCAGTCGCTGCTTCATCCGGTGGGCCGAAGCACTGCGCTTACACCGCCGTTAAGGGAGACGGGGTCACGCACCAATATAGATGCACTGAAGCGCCTTCGTATTCAGGCGGGGGCCGCAGTCGTGATATGGAGGTGCCAAGCCAAACGCCTTTTAACCCTCCTACTCCAGAAAAGATTTACCACAACCCACTTCCTCTTTCTCAGCAGAACGATGCAATTCAAGCTCTACAAGACCGACAAAGAGTAGAACAGGAGCGACAGCAGGCGCAGTCGCAGGAGCAGATTCGGCAGCATTGGGAGACGTTTCACCGAATGGAGGCGGAGCATAGGCAGAAGTTGGCTGAACTAGATGCGCGAATGCAGCAAGATTTCCAGACGAATTTGGCTGTTGCTCACACTATGGTTCGACGTGGCGAGGCGATGGCCAAGGGGTATGGAGAGCGCGCCGATTCCGTTGCCAAGGATTCTGAGAAATTTAAACAAAACACGGATCAAGCGATTAAGGAAACGCAAGATTCCGTGCTGGAACAGTCGAAGGAAGCTCTCGCGATTCTAGAGAACACGAACAATACGCCGCCAGAAATAGCGGAAAATGCCGAAGGCGATAGCGGAGTGGAAGTCGCAGAGCGAATTGGCAAGGAAGCTCACGAAGAAGCAGAAAACGCAAAATCTGAGGGGGATGAGGAGACAGCATCGTTATTAGAAACTGTCGCTGTATTAGCTACTGATATCGGACTTGGTTTTGTGCCGGGGGTTGGCACTTCCAAGGATCTCATAGAAGCAGTTTCCGGTAAGAGTATTTTAACAGGTGAGGACATCGGAGTTGTCGGTCGCTCGTTTGCGGCACTAGGCGTGGTGAGCGTCGGAGTTGCACCGGCAGCAGCAAAAAGCTTCCGCGCTTTGGGAAAAATAGTTACGAGGCTGGAGGGAGTCGAAGTTGCGGTTGGTGGCGGGGCTGGAGGGGCTTTTTATCTTGCTGAAGAGATTTACAAGAGTGCGCAGGCTCTAAAAAGATATGGGCCACTAGATCCTGGGCCTCTAGCTATGGACGAAATTACTCGAGGGGTTCGCGCGATAGACACCTTTCACGCGAGCTCCTACTTTGCCAACACTCTAGGCACTGACCTTAAACTCTACAGAGTATTTGATGGTAGTGAAGCGAATGAGTTGGGACGTTTTTGGTCTCGGACTCAACCGGCTGGACGGCTCCAAGTCCAACTCGACCTAGCTTTACATCCTAACTTCAAAAATAGCGCTACGCATTGGGTTGAAGTCACTGTTCCGAGAGGCATCACCATATTCGAGGGGAAGGCTGCTAGTATGGGCATTCCAGGGGGAACACTCTTCGGTCACGGTAGTCAGGTTATTATCAGAAACCAGATTCCAAAAGAATGGATCACTGCGCGAGGTACATTGAAATGATTCCAGTTAATCCAGATGGAATGGATTGGGTTCGGCAAACCGTCGAACGCTTAAATCGCGAGAAGAGCGAGATGTGTTTGGTTTGTACGGCTGGGAAACTATATGGGCCTGGAGAGCCTGTTCCCTATGTTGTTTTCGATATCAGGACAGCACGAGAAGAGTTTCCGGGGCGCTTAGTTGTTACGGGCACCTGCACCACCTGCGGATCGAAAGTCGATCTCGGGTTTGATTTGATCGGGAAATAAATCCTCTAGTTCGAAAGCGGCGGCACACCAGCGCCTGTGAGCTCATCGAAGGTGATGCTCTTGGCTTCGGCGGCTTTGCGCGGGCGGCGGCGGTTGGCCGATTGGAACGCTTCTAACGCTTCCTGATTGGCTTCGGCCACTTCGCGGTGGATCGCCGAGGCGTAGATTTCCTTCGGCGCGTGATCGGCGGTTTGGATCATGCTGTCGATTGCGCCCAGCACGGGGTCCAATCCGTTTTCATCTTCCAAAGGCGGCAATTCTTCTTCACCACTGCGATCGAGCGGCTGCATGAAGCGATCGAGGCCATCTTCCATGCGCTTTTGCGGATCTTCCGTATCGCCTTGGAGCTGCGTGAGCTCTGAAAGCGGCGGCAGTTCCATCGTCGATGCGAGGCCCATCACTTCTAAGAATTTTTCTGTGCTTCCGTACTGCACCGGGCGGCCCGGGATTTCGGCCTTACCAGCCATGCGCACTAAGCCGCGCTCAATGAGCGTGCGGAGCAAGTGCGAGCTATCAATGCCGCGCACTTGGTCGATTTCCGCGCGCGTGATCGGCTGGCGGTAAGCGATGATGGCCATCACTTCCAGAGCCGAACGGCCCAAGCGGAATGGCTTGCTCGCTTGGAAACGGCGGATGTATTCGGCGTTTTCCACCTTCGTTACGAAGTGGTAACCGCCCTGCGCTTTGCGCAGCAAGAAGCCACGGTCGGCAGCTTCGTAGCGCGTTTGGATTTGCTCGATGATTTCTTTGAGCTGTGCGTCTGTCGGAGCCGGCTCGCCAAAAGCGGAGCGGATGCGTTCAAAACCTACCGGGCGTTCCGCCGCGAAAAGGATGGCTTCTACCGCGGAAGCAAAAGGCTCGGCATCCATGACAAAGGGGATCTGCGGCTCTTCCACTTTTTTGGACGATTTCTTATCGGCCTTTTTCTCGGAGGTTTCCGCAGCGGCTTCTAGCTCGCTATCGCTCAAGGCCTCGGCTGCAGGAGCCTGGGCTTCTTGAATCTCCTCGGCAGAAAGAGTGTCTTCCGCTGATTCGACTTCTTCGGCTTCTTCGTCAGGAGCATTTTCGCGCGGTTCGAACATAGGTTCCTCTTAATACTGATCTAGCAGACCGTAATTCAACTCTTCCATGGAGCGTTGCGCACGCACTTGCATGGGGCCGAAGTTTTCGGTCTGGATGATTTCTACAAACTTTAGTTTCGCGAGCTCCAGCACAGCCAAGAAACTGACGATCACGTCGTGCGTGAGCAGTTCCGCTGGCAAGAGGCGGCTGAATTCAATGACCTCAGCGGCTAGCAGAAGATCGCGGAGCAGGACTACCTTATCCTTAATCGACACCGTGTCGGTTTCGATCTTGATGGGCGGCCGCTCGGTGCGGTCGATGCAAGCCTTGAGGCCCTTGAGCAGCGCGAGCGGGTCGGCTTGTTCAATGGGCGCATCGATCAAGCTCTCGACTGGAATCACATCCGCCAAGGCGCCTGGCGGGCGGGCGTAAAGATCGCGGCCCAACCAGTGCGTATTGTCGATCGCTTGGGCGGCGAGCTTATACTTTTCGTACTCTAAAAGCTGGGCAACGAGCGGCAGGCGGGGGTCTTCCGCGCCTTGTTCCGCGTCTTCGTTGGGCAAGAGCGTGGCCGACTTGAGGTACATGAGCGTGGACGCCATGACCATGAATTCCCCGGCCATGTTGAAATCTAGCTGCTGCAGGATTTCCAAGTGCTCGAGGTACGCCCGGCAAATATGGGTGATCGGAATATCGTAAATATTGAGCTGCTCTTTGCGGATCAAGTGCAGCAGAAGGTCCAGAGGGCCTTCAAAGCAGGGCAAGCTAACCCGGTAATCGGCTTCCGAGGCGTCGCTCTTAGCAGCGGTTGCGCCGGGATCGGCGGCAAGCGCTTTGTCGATGACTTCGTCGGTGGCGATCGACGGGAGCGGCGCGGGGCTAGGGCTGGGAACCGCTTCCAAATCCATAACAGGATTTATACCACCTTAAACCGGCCGGGGCCACAAGCCCTTGGAATCCCTGCAACCTTTGATTTTTAGGCCCGGCCCGTACGCAAAGCGGCGATACGGACGTCCAAGTCCGGGTGCGATGCGAGCAATGCCATCAACCCACCACTCTTGCCGCTGATTTTCAGGGCCGCCATGGCTTGGGTCTTGTCGTCGAACTGGCCTGTGGTCGCTTTGAGCGATTCCAAGGCGTGGATCATCTTTTCGCGGCTGGCGAACATAGCGCCACCCGCATCCGCCCGGAATTCCCGGCGGCGAGAGTAAAAGGCCACCACAACGGCGCCCAGTAAGCTGAAAATGATCTCAAACGCGATGACCGCGAAGTAATGGATCATCGGCGACGGGTTTTCATCGTTATTGCGGTTGCCCGACATGGCTTGGGCCACGCCCCAGGCGGCAATGCGTGCGAAGAACATCACGAAGGTGTTCACCACGCCCTGTACGAGGGTCATCGTCACCATATCGCCGTTGGCGATGTGCGCGACTTCATGCGCCAGCACGCCTTCTACGGCGGTGGAATCCATCTGGTTCAAGAGGCCTTCGGAAACCGCAACGAGCGACTTCGATTTGCTCGGGCCCGTGGCAAAAGCATTCACCTCAGGACTTGGGTAGATGCCCACTTCCGGCATGACCGGGAGGCCGGCCTTTTGGGCCAGGCGGTGCACCAAAATCAGAAGGTCCTTATGTGCTTGAGAGCCGGGTTGCGCAGGGTTGATCACCCGCACGCCCATCAGCATCTTCGCCATGATGCGCGAAGTGGCTAGTGAGAAAAGTGCGCCGACAAACCCCACAACTGCGCAGAACGCGAGCAGGGAAGTGTAATCAATCCCGTTAGCGGTGAGGTAGGGCTGGACGCCCAAGACCGTCAACGTAATGTTGATGGTCATCACCACTAAGAAGTTCACTGCAATGAACAGGAAAATGCGTTTTAGCACCCGTTACTCCTCTGTATGCCCCGTATTATAGGTATCTTTTTTTTCCAATCAAGGTAGGCGCCGGACGCATCCGTAGGGCGGGAGGGCGAACGAAGCACTCGCTTCGCGTATGGGGGAACACTTGGGAGGCCGACCTCCCGCCTACGGAAACTTTGACCACAAAGCCAACGTCCTTCGGGTGAGAGACGTGAGGGCCAAGAAAAGTGTGACGCTTATAAAAGGATGTTCAGGCCGAGATCGAGAGACGTTGCGTTGAGCGCCGTGTTGCCGCCCAAGCCGCGGTAGAAAGTCGCACCGAAGCTAAAGCCGCCCAACCAGTGAAAGGTCGTGGAGTCCATGAACGTCACTTGCGGAGAGATCACCAAAGACGGCACGACCGACGTGTGTGAAAGCGTTGCAAGAGCTGCGCGTTGGATGACGGTCAATGCGCCGAGTCCGACGGTTAAACTCGGGCGGAAGAACGTGATGTTCGGGATGCGGTACTGCAAGCGTGTGCTGACGGTGAGCGGGATCCACGTCACTGAGCTGTCTTGATTCGAGGGTGGCTCGCCGGCTTGCACGACAGTCATCGCGCCACCACGGCTGCCGAAAGCGGCCGTCGCCTGAAGCGCGAAAGAGAAATCGCCGAAACCGCCCAAAGGTTTTGCGAAATTCAAACCAATGCACGGAAAGCCAGAGTACCGACGCGTGGTTTGCACGCCCGCTGAAGGGAATGTCAGCTCCGCAATCGACAGCACGGAAATCTGCGGCGCGACTTCAAAGCGCACAGGCCGGGGAACCACCACGGGCTCCGCGACCTCGGCATGCCCTACGGGGGCTATGGCTAAGGCTAATAAGATCCAGCGCAAACGCATAAGCCGCCATTCATCGCACACAATGCGAGACCGTTCCAGAGTTTGCTACTAAGGCAGCGCTCGCTCGTGCGTGCCTAGTTATAAACTAGGCTGTAGAGCTCGCTATGAGCTATAGCTTCCCCCGATTGGGTGAGCACCATACCGAGGACTTTCGTCCCTGTGCGGTCGAAAATGGGCGCGCCGCTCATCCCCGGGTAAACAGGTAAGCGTGCGACTATCACTTGCCCGCGGAGCTGCATCAGCTGTGAATGTTGGATGCTGCCAAACGCCGGGACGACCACCCACTGATTCAGGTAGAGGCTATCCGTCGGAGCGGCGACGCGGATGGCAAGCGGCGCGGGGTAACCCTGCAGCGCCATCTTCGACAGGCGAAGCACGGCATAGTCTTTGTAAGTTTTGGCGACGTATTCGCGTTTTACCAACGCGACCGGCAGCTCGTTTGAACGGCGGCCTGCGAAGTTAAACCGCACAAAGAGGTTGTAGTCGGTAACGACGTGGCCCGCGGTAATAAGGAAGTAGTCCGTGGGCGTTTCTGCATA
>JAIEOG010000192.1 GCA_019750655.1 bacterium | reverse complement strand
GACTGCCGTAACTGCAGGAACGTTTCTGCTCCTTTTGCTCTTCACTTTCCTCGCCTGGCGCCGGCAACCGCGCTTTTGGACTCTCGGGCTCACAGGCGGGATTGGCAGCGGCAAGAGTGAGGCGTTGCGGTGGTTTGAAAGCCAAGGGTGGAAAGTACTCGACTTGGATGCCGCGAGCCGCGAGCTAGTTCAACGTGCCGACGTCCAGTCGGAAATCCGCACGCAGCTCGGGCCTAAAGTCTTGGACTCTTCCGGCGCCATCGATCGCGCTGCCTTACGCGATGCCGTTTTCGCCGACGCCACCCAACGCACGAAGCTCGAAGCCATCCTGCATCCGAAGCTGAAAGATCTTTACCAGGAGCAGGCCCGCAACGCTCGGCGCGGGGGCTACCCCGGAATTATCTGCGAGGGCGCGACGATTATTGAAAAGAACTGGCATAGCCACTTCGACAAAATCCTCCTGCTCACTTCCCTCGAAGCTCTGCGGCTCGAACGCGCTCGCCACCGCACGGGACTTTCTGAAGAACAGTTGCGCCAGATCTTGGAAGCGCAAGCGTCTGACGGCGCGAAGAGCGCTGCTGCTGACTGGGTCGTCGAAAACAATGGAACAGTGGAAGAACTCCACCGTAAACTCCAAGAGCTAGCGCCCTTTGGACTGAAGACTCGCGGCCATTAGAACATTTTTCATAAGCATCGCGATGGTCATGGGCCCCACACCGCCCGGTACGGGTGTGAGAGCGCCGCAAACCGTTTTAACGCTGGCAGCGTCGACATCGCCACACAACCCCGTAGGCGTACGGTGAATGCCGACGTCGACTACGGTGGCTCCGGGCTTCACATGATCTGCTTTGAGGAATTTCGGTTTTCCAATCGCCGCAACGAGAATATCGGCGTCCCTGGTGAAACACGCGAGATCTGCCGTCTTTGAATGGCAAACCGTCACAGTGGCATCGGCGAGCGTCAGCATCGTAGCCATGGGTCGGCCGACGATATCGCTGCGCCCTAAGACGACAGCGTGTTTACCGACTGTGGGAATGCCGTAGTGGCGCAGAATTTCCATAACACCCGCTGGCGTGCAAGGCTGCAATCGCGGTTCCCCCTGGAACAACAGCCCCGCATTTTCAGCATGCAGGCCATCGACGTCCTTGAGCGGGTGAATTTCCTTCAAGACGGCCCGCTTACGGATCGCAGGCGGCAGCGGGAGCTGCACCAAGATTCCCGTGACCGTTGGATCGGCATTGAGTTTGCGGACGACTGCCAGGAGTTCGTCTTCGGTCACAGTCACAGGGAGCGTGAGCGTTTCCCCGTGCATTCCGAGGTCGAGGCATTTCTTCTCTTTGCTGCGAACGTACGTTTGCGATGCGGGATCTTCGCCCACGAGAACGACGACCAGTTTAGGAACGAAAGAGAGCAGAGAGAGGTCCAACACGACCTTGCGGTAGATCTCTTCGGCAACTGGCTTTCCGAGTAGGTCCGTGGGCATGGCGCTAGAATGCGGGAACCCACCTAACCCGTCAAGATACCAAAAGAATCCCCGCCTGAGCCAGGCACGCACTGCGATGCGTTACTTTCCGCGCGACAGCCTCATGCCCTTTTGTTACGCCTAGGGCATGCAGGGGAAGTGGAATCAGGGAGCAAAAGCGGGATTCGGGGCCTTGCTTTTTCTACTCGCTGCCTGCCAACCCAGCCAACCGCCAGTCTCTTCGTCGACCATCTCTCGAGCTCAGCTGTCCGGAAACTTCCTATTCCTAAAAACGGTCGTGGGCGTGCATGCACCCGAAGGGAAATTCAAAGAGCACGCTCCAGGCATCGCTCTCGAGAATAACAAGATCATCCAATTCGTCGCACGTGAGAACCAAGTGCAGGTTTATTCCGTCGACCCGCTCTACCAGAACGCTTCCACCGCAGAAAAAAACCGCGTGCTGGCCACATTCCCCGCCCGGTATTCCGACCCGCAGCCGCGCGGTTGGGAACAGCGCTCGTTTGTCGAACTCGAACTGGCCCGCGACATGGCCGATCCTTTAGACGCCGAAAGCCGCACCAGCGTCATCACGCAACCCTGGGAATGGGACGCTTCGCGGGAAGCCATTAACTTCGAAGTAGAGCGTCTGTTGCGAAATGGAACTTCTCTGCGCTTACGTTACAGTTTTATCCGCTACAACCCTTCCACGAGCTACCGGCAGCGCGAGTACCCACTAGAAGCCCAAGTGCAGTATGGGCTTTTCCACACCGACACTTTGCCGATTAATGGGCTCGACTTCGCGACGGAGAGCCGCCGCAAGCAGTTCATCAACCGCTGGGATACTTCGCGATCGATTGTCTTTTATTTCTCTGCGGGTTTTCCCGATCACTTTAAACCCATCGTGCAACGAGGTGTCGCCCATTGGGCGACCGCACTGAAAAAAGCAGTGGGCGATCCCGTCTTGGAACCCGTCCGTGAAAACACGGGCCAACAACTAGGCGACCTTCGATACAATCTCATCGTCTACGATAAATCTGCGCATTCAGACCACGGCATGCTGGGCTATGCGCCGGTTTATGCCAACCCGCGCACGGGAGAAATCGTCAAAGCCGACGTGCTGCTTTACGGCAGTGTACTCGAACGCGCCCTACTCCAAGAAGCGCTCTGGGAACGTTCTCGTGGGAAATTAAAACCCACGACAACCAGCACCACCGACCGATTGCACGCCGACATCTCGGAGTTGCAGGATGAAATCCGCGGCGATCTAAACGCCAACGTCACTCGCGCGGATAGCCTTGCCCTGCTGGACCAGGTGCGCGACCTGAGCAATCTCTCCCCTGCTGAACGCGAGACGCGCATCGTCTCCGGCCTCTTCGAACACGAATTCGGCCACACGCTGGGCTTGGGCCATAACTTCCTGGCCTCCGCCGACTCGGCGAATTTCCGCACGGGCGAACAAAGCACCAGCATAATGGACTACGATTTCTTGCGGGGCCGCAGCCCTTCCATTGGCCCCTACGATGAGTCGGCCCTCGTTTACGCTTACGCGCCCGATGGGCTCGCCCGTGAGACGGTACTCAAGCACCCTTACCTTTATTGCTCGGACGAAGATGTCTTTAGTTCACGTTCACCGCTTTGCCAGCTCTTCGACTCGGAAACCACGCTGCGTTCTTTCGTGCAGAACCAGGTGGATCGCTACTTCTCCAGTTATGAAACTCTGAATCTTCGCCTCGACCGTGTGGGTTTTGAAAAAAGCCCCGAGACCTATGAAAAGCGCGTGCTCGCGCTACTGCTGCCTTTGCGCCAGGTCTACGATCACGCCACTGCCCTGCTCCAAGCGCAGTCCCGGGGAAATTACCAAGAGCTCTGGCAACTCGCGCGCCAGAGGATCGAGTCCACCATCGGCCAGCCCGATTATGGCGCGATCTGGACGGAGATCGCGGCAGCTCCGAGCATCACGTTCAAAGACGGCGTGCCTCGTTATGTCCCGCGTACCATGCGCCGTTCGATCGATCGGCGCAAACTTCGGCTAGTCATGGAAGACGCCAGGCTAGCCCGGCAAGAAGCTGTTCAAGCACTCCGGCGCGTAGTGCTCGACAACACCCGTGCGCCCTTCGACGGATACGACCAGATTGGCCGCAAGCTGCAGAGCCGCGGCGTGAACAAAGACAAACAAATGGCGCTCAACCTCATTTGCGCGCCAACCGATCACCCTTTGCATGACGGAGAAAAACTCACCCCGTTCTCCGTGTCAGAGCGCACGGTCCCCGAGCTCTTGGTTGATTTGATTTCGAATACGAAAGAAGCACAAGGGGAAGGAAGCGACCCGTTCTACCGCATCACGCCCTTCGACTACAGCCTACGGCGGCATGCCCTCCAGCTGCTGACCAAGGATGTCGCGGAGCTCGCCCGTTCCCCCGAAGCCCGTGAGCTCATTCGCGTGGAAGCTTTCTCTCTCAAGGGAGAAGACAAAGACCGCGGCTCTATCTGGAACCGCATTCAGAAAGTCCGCCTAGATTTCGAAGAGTATTACCGCACCCTGCTCTTCGATAAGGTCTTAAGCGGCTCGCTAGAAAAAGATGTGCAAGGGGACTTCCCCTTCTCGGACGTCTCCCCGTTTGAACGCGCGCGGAACACCTTTGAACGCGCCTTCGCGGTGGTGAATGAAGACACGGCCTTTGCAGCGCCGCTCTTCCTCTCATCCGACGGGCTTAAGACGGCTACGGGCCTGCTCATTCGTAACAACCTCAATGTGGCGGAAGATTACCTAAAGGCGCTGGGCGGGACGAGTGAACAGCTTGCGGCGGGGTTGCGCAATCGCGAGCTTTTGAATGCGCGTGGTTACCAGCCGTGGGATATCTTGCTAAAAACCACGCAGTTAGAACAAAGGCGCGAGATGTTGCGCCGCTATGTCACCGGCGAACAGCTCTTCTTACAGCAAATCTACTTGGCCTTTACTAAGCAGTGAGCATTTCCAGCACCTGCTGGGGGAACGCCGCCGCTTCTACCTTCGGGAAGGCTTTGAGCACTGTGCCCGTTTCGGAAATCAGGTAAGCAATTCGCTTGGCGTAGGTGTCCTTCGCGGTCGCGCAAGCACCATAAGCGATGCCGATTTGCCGTTCGGTGTCGCAGAGCAAGGGAAACTCGAAACCGAATTTCTGTGCGAAGGCGGCGTTCTCAGCGACAGTGTCAAAGGAAACGCCGTAGAGCACTGCTCCCAGTTTTTCAAACTCGGCTTGGCGATCGCGGAAGGCACAACCTTCGGCGGTGCACCCTGGGGTGTCGGCTTTTGGGTAGAACCACAGCACGACTTTTTTGCCGCGCAAGCTCTCCAGGGAAACTTTTTTTCCGGTGTGATCGAGAACAGAGAAAGACGGGGCCTTGGCGCCTACTTCAACCATGGCCCCTTCGTAATGGAGCGGAGATTACAGGTCAAGGTCCGAGCGCATCCCGTCGCCCAGCGAGGGCATCTGGGGGAAGGCCCAGTTTTTCTCGCGGCAACGTTCAATCGCGGCCTCGAGTTCATTGACGTCCATGCAGAGCACGCCCATTTCTAGCTCGCCCCATTTGCGGGCCAGCTCGACTTGGCCATCGTTGGCTTCGCCGTAGCGCATCTGCTTTGGAATGACGATGCAGGGTTTTTGCAGGCGGTAGAGCATGGAGAGCATCCCCGTACCCGCATGCGTGATAACTAATTCCGCTTCCTTCATTTTTACTTCGATATCGGTCGTCGCTGCCGTGCGAAAAAACGGAAATGGCGGCGTGAAATGCCCGCTTCCGATTTGAGCCACGAATTCATAGCGGTGGCTTAGTCTCGCACAAGCGCGGATGAGCGGATCGAAGTGTCCAGTCGAAACGGTGACGAAAATCATGCAGTTCTCCTTGAGCTTCCCAACACCCAACCGGAATACCGCGCCTTTGAACCGTAGCGGCTTAGCAATTCCGGCCATTGAACATAGAGCACGTCGCAAATCGGGTAGAGCATGCGGCCTGTCACGCTGGAGCTATGCACTTGATTCATGCATTCGACATGGACCACCTTCGCGCCCCACCCTTTCGCTAAATAACAAAAGGGCACTACGTTGCTTGCGCCCAACGAAATCACCTGCTGTGGGCGCAAACGCACTAAGAGCCAGAGAGCGCGGAGGAAAGACCAAGCCACTTTCAGCGGATTCCAAAAGCGTCGCTTGCCTATCCAAGAGAAGAGTTGGGGAATGCGGTAAACCGAAGAGGGCCCCTGCCGGAGCGCTTCTAACTCAGGCCCCGGGGTGGTCAATATCGCCTCCGGCACCACACCCAGCTGCTCTAACAGCATGCGCGCGTTGTGGAGGTGTCCCCCGCGGTCTGTGATTAAAACAAACCCCCTCTTACCCATTGGGGATTAGTCTATCAGGCGGGAAAAAAATTCCTACGGCAGATCGTTACTGCGTCGCGGCATATTGACGAGCAACCAAAGTCGTTACGAGCTTGCCGTTTTCGGCTTGTGTGAAGAGATCAAAAAGCAGGAAGGGGTGCACATTAACCGACGAATAGTGCCACTCCCCGCCTTGGACGGGATCTTTCGCGAGCAGGGAAAACTCCTGCTGCCCCAAGGAACTGCGGAACTCCGATTTGCCCGCGCGCGAAAAGCCAGAGGGGTATTCCTCCACCTGCTCGGGCCTCATCGAGAGCGCGAAGATCGTCGACACCGCAGGCACCGCCAATAAAATCAGCGCCTCGGGCGGCACGGAGGTCTGGCTCAAGACGCCCACCGAAAGCAAAACAGCGCTCGCCACTTTCAAAAGCGCATTCGCCGTCAAACCGCCACGAGAATATTTCGCGTACGCTTCGGGCCAGGACTGTTCGGAGAGCTGGCGGGTTAGCTCCACGAGTAGTAGCTGTTCTTCTAACGTTTCCGCACGGACGACTGCGGTGGTGACGCCTTTTTCGAGATCTTGTTCAATCCCTGCAAGACGTCCGGCAAGATCGCGTTCATCAAAACTATCGAGTGGGTGCCACGAGTCCAGCTGCACGGGGTTGCGGTGAGCCTGCCCTCTGAGGATCGCGCCGTTAAAGGCAGCTCGCCGTAGACCCGCAATCACTTCCTGTTTCTGGGACAGCTCCGTAACTTCGGAAAGCCCCGGAAAGGACAAAGCGGCTAGGCAGGGCATCGCTGCTGCAGAGCCGACCGTAGAAAAGAACAGGAAAAACCCAACCAAAAGGCGAGACAAGAAAACCCCCATCGATCGGCGATACACCTACCGACCTGATGCGTCAATAATAGCTGTTAGATTAGAGTTGGCGCTCGAAATTCAGGTTGGGATTGGGCTGAAAGCCGTGGCCCTCAAAGAAGCTGTGCGCCGCTTTGTTGTAGGGTTCGGCCTGGACGCTGAGAGAGCGCGCGCCTTCTTGGCGCGCGATTTCGGTGATCTTTGCCATCACCGCGGCCCCCACTCCACCGCGGCGGAAGGGTTCTTCGACATACAGCTCGTCGATAAAGATGTTCAAGCCGCCCTTTTCCACACTGTGGTAGCGGGTCAAGATGACGTAGCCGATGCGGTCCTCGCCGGAGCGGATGAAATAAGCCGTCGCCAGCACTTCATTGCGCAAGAGGCTTTTTATGCCGTCTTCAATGAACACCATGGCATCAAAATCTTCGTCGTGAGCATAGAGCGCTTCGACGTACTCGCGCAGGAAATCCATCTCCCCGGGGTGAACTTTGACTAAGCTGACATCTTTGGTGGACACGGAAAGCCTCCTAGAGCCTGCGTTTTTACCTGATCCCGAGTCCGTTTGCACGCCCCGGGTGGACGACGCTCTAGAAGAGGTGCCGGAAGGCTTCTTGAACAGTAGATACTTTAATGATTCGAAGGCCTTCTTTAGTCTCTGCATCGATCTTTTTTAGGTCTCGTTCGTTATGCTTCGGGAGCATCACGGTATGGATGCCAGAGCGTTTTGCTGCCAGCAGTTTTTCCTTAATACCACCGACTGGCAGAACGCGCCCGCTGAGAGTAATTTCCCCCGTCATCGCGATGCCCTTCTTCAAGGGTTTCTTCGACAGCAACGAATACATGCTCGCCGCTAAAGTCACACCCGCTGATGGCCCATCTTTGGGCGTCGCGCCTGCAGGCACGTGGACATGCACGGTGTGGCGATCAAAATACCGTTTCGGCATATTCTGCCGGCCCGATTGCTCGCGGACGTAAGTGTAGGCCAGGTTCGCAGACTCCTGCATTACCTTGCCCAGTGTACCCGTCATCACCAATCCGCCACGCCCTTCAACGGCCAGAGATTCCACGGTGAGGACTTCTCCGCCGTAATTCGTCCACGCCAAACCCGTCGCAACTCCGGGGATACTAGCGTGTATTTCTTCCGGGTGGAATGCGGGAAGCCCTAAGAGTTTTTCAATTTCCGCGGGTGTTTCGATACGGAACGTTTCCCCGCGTTTATTCGCCACACGGTAGGCGAGCTTGCGGTACACGCGCCCGAGCTGGCGCTCGAGATTGCGCACACCCGATTCACGTGCGTAGTGCGAAATGACGTATTTCAAAGCTTTATCCGAAAGCGTGACACTGCCGGCTTTGAGCGCATTCTTTTCAAGCTGCTTTTTCGAAAGGTGCCCGCGCGCAATGTGCATCTTCTCGGAATCCGAGTAGCCCACGAGCGGGATGATTTCCATGCGATCCAAAAGCGCCGCTGGAATCGAATCTAGGCTATTCGCCGTGGTGATAAACAAGACTTCGGAACAATTAAACGGAATATCCAGGTAGTGATCGAGGAAGTCCGTGTTTTGTTCTGGATCCAGAAGCTCGAGCAAAGCCGAAGCCGGATCGCCGCCGGAAGCCCAGCCCGTCGAAAGCTTGTCGATTTCGTCGATCAGAAACACGGGGTTCTGTGTGCCCACGCGCTTAAGACCCTGGATGAGTTTTCCGGGCATCGCGCCGACGTACGTGCGGCGGTGGCCTTTGATTTCGGCTTCATCGCGCATGCCGCCCACAGAGAAGCGGAAGAATTTGCGGTTCAACGCGCGCGCAATGGATTTGCCCAAACTCGTCTTCCCAGTGCCCGGCGGGCCCACGAAACACAAGATAGTGCCTTCGTGGCTGGATTTGAGCTTCTTGACTGCCAAGAACTCCAAAATGCGTTCTTTCACGTCCTTCAAGCCATAGTGGTCTTCATTTAAGACACGGCGAGCACGTGTAAGGCTGTGGTTTTCCTTGGAGCGTAGTCCCCAGGGCAGAGCCGTCGCCCAATCGAGATAATTAATCGCGACCGAGAACTCCGAAGACTGCTCATTAAGCGCTTGGAGCTTTTCCATCTCCTCATCGATGCGCTTGCGGGCTTCTTCGGTCAGCGTGCGCGCCTTTATACGCTCTTCAAATTTTTGAATGAGCTTGGACTTGTCGTCTGTCGCGCGGCCAAGCTCTTTCTGAATGAGCTTCAACTGCTCGTTCAAGTAAAACTCTTTCTGCGCTTGCGAAATTTTCTGGTGGATATCGTCTTGGATCTTCTTTTGGACGTTCTGAACGTCTTGTTCGCGCTGCAAGAGCACGAGAAGCTTACGCAAGCGTTCGCGCACATCTGCGGTCTGCAAGAAGTCTTGGTAGTCTTTGACTTCGCGTAAGAGGATCGACGCCATGAAGTCGGCGAGCTTGCCCGGGCCGTCGATATTCACCAACGCCACTTTCACCTCTTCCGAGATGAGCGGGTTGTCTTTGGAAATCTGTTTGAACTGAGAAAGAGCCGCGCGTAGCAGCGCTTCCATTTCTGTATCGCGGGCGACTTGGTCGAGCAGGTAGTGGACGTTGCCCACGTAGTACGGATTGGTGCTCACGACCTTGCGCAGCTCGAACCGCTGCAAGCCGGTCAAAAGGATGCTGACCTGGTTATCCGGAAGATTGATCTTCTTTAAGACCTTCGCGGCAACGCCGTACTGGCTAAAGCCTTCGCGCTCTTTCTGCGTTTGGGCGTCGGCCGGCCCGGCATGCGCCGGCAGCCCGGTCAAAGTCGTTGCGGGCCCGGAAGCCGCTTCCATGGCTTCTTTGTCGGACGGGAGAATCACGCCGATATAGCCGGAACCCGAAAGCACATGTTCGACCATGCGCGAAAGCTTCCCCTCGGGAATAACCAAAGGAACAATCATCCCGGGAAACAAGCTCGTTTGGGTCACGGGGAGCAAAAACAGGTTCGGCGGTAAGAGATCGCTTACCGGAACAAGCTCAGCCGTTGGCGGGATTTTTTTCTGTTTATCCAGCATGAAGGAATAATAGGAATGGTTCGGGCAGAGTCAAACCATCCCCCGCTTTCGGACGCTGGAAGCCCAAAAAAGCAGAAGACGGCGCCCCTCCTTCGGAAGGTGCCGTCTGTCATAATGTTAAGGGTAACCTTAACCTCTCATTAGCGGGTCGGCTTAGCAACACCCTGCGTCTTCGAGCAAGCGTCTTCAACAAAGCGGTTATACCGCGCGATGACGCTTTCCGTAGGAGCAGGAGCTGCAACCGTAGTCGTAGGCTGGCCTGTAGGACCTGCTTGGCCTTTTGCGCCAGCATCTCCGTGCGAACCATCAGCCGCCATCAAAGACGACGAAATAACCAACGCGCTCACAGCACTCAACAAGAACTTCATAACGAACTCCTCTTCAACTTCCACTGGGCCTTAAGACCCGCCATCTGCGCCAAAGCGCACACGGCTCAACAAGGAGGAGTTTTGCAAGCGCTATACCACCGCGCCCGCCTCGCTGAAGGCGCACGGGAAGCGTCGCCCCTCTGTGCACACCTCTCACCTGCTCGCCCGCTCCTGGCTAACTGCATGAAACCTTTCAAAGCTTGTGCTGTCGAAGAGGTGAACACGGTGAGTGACAACGTGCGCTGGCTGCAGACCCGCTCCAGCAACGCTGCCCACGCCTGGAATACACAGCGTGCCGCGCCCTTGCTTGCCTTCCTTGCCGACGAGAGTTAGCTTGCGGCCAGGAAAAGGAGAAACCATGGAATCGTTGGTTCAGAAAAAAGCCCCCGAGTTCAAAGCGACTGCGCTGGTGGGCCACGACTTCAAGGAAGTGGCATTATCGGATTACAAGGGCCAGTGGGTTTGCTTGTTCTTTTACCCATTGGACTTCACGTTTGTTTGCCCTACGGAAATCACCGCGTTTGACGATGCGTATGAGTCTTTCAAAGAAGCCGGCTGCGAAGTCGTCGGCTGCTCCGTGGATAGCCAGTTTTCGCATTTGGCGTGGGCTCAAAAAGCCCGCAAAGAAGGCGGCATCGGTAAGCTAAAGTTCCCGATGTTGGCAGATATCAAAAAAGAAATCGGCCGAAGCTACGGTGTGTTGCTCGAAAATGCAGGCATCACGTTGCGCGGCTTGTTCCTCATCAACCCTCAGGGTGTGGTGCAGTACCAGCTCGTGCACGATCTGGGCATTGGCCGCAATGTGGAAGAAGTCGTCCGCGTGCTTCAGGCACTCCAGGAAACCGCAAAGACCGGCGAAGTTTGCCCGGCCAACTGGTCTCCTGGCAAAAAGACGATGAAAGCCGATCCGACTCGCTCGAAGGAATACTTCCAGCAAAACGGGTAAGTTTTACGTCGATAGAAATAGAAACGCCTCGAGGGGAAACCCCGAGGCGTTTTTTATTTCTAAGCAGAAATCTGTTTAGCGTTTTTTATAGCCTGGGCCCCCGCCCTTTTCCAGATTGCGGACGTACTCCATGAAGTCCGCACGGCTTTCCATGGTGTTGTGGAAGCTTCCACGGCCACCGCGGTTTCCACCGCCCTGGCCGCCCCGTTGTTGCCCCTGGCCTCGGCCATGGCCCCGGTTTTTCCCACCACCACCGCCACCTTGTCGAGATTCCCCACCTTCAGAGGAACGGCGCTCGCAAGCAGAAGTCAGGATTTCCGTAATGAGCTGCTCCATCGAAACACGCTCTTGGTGCCGGCGGCTATCGAGCTTGCGGTAGAGCGACTGCGAAACGGCGATTTCGATATGCGACGGGTAATCCGTTGTGCGCACAGGCGGCGGCACAGGCTTGCCCGACTGCCGCAGAGCCGCGAGGTGGGAATGGAGTTTATCCTCGGCGAGGTAAATGGCCTCTTGCCGCGACTCATCGCTCACGCGCAGTTCGGGGAATTCCACGAAGGTCGCGCAGAAAATACCATCCTGCGGTTCAAAGAAAATCTGGAGTGTGTAGGAATCGACTTCGGCATCCGGTTCCGGGGCCGAAGCCCGCTTGGGGGCCGGCGCGCGGTCGTAATCGTCGTCGTGATCGGGCTCCCGATCCGGTCCTCTGTCGCGGTCATTTTCGTTGGATGGCGTACGGCCTCGGCGCGAAGACGGGCGCGATCCTCTTTTGGACTCAGTCACGGGGGATTTCCTCCTGATCAGCGGCAGAGTTTGCTCAACAATTCCGCTATCTTACATTTGCTTCTTTTAGCGGACCTTTTTAGTCCGCGCTTCTTGACAACCCTGAGAATCGTTAATAAAACCGGAGAAGTAGCTAGGTGGACTATTTTGGTCTTACTTAGCTCGGGTCTAATTAGGTGTAGGAGAATCCGAACCGATGCTCCGGGTCAATAAAAAGATGGAGTACGGCATTATTGCCCTGCTTTATCTGGACGGCAAAACCGACAAAGTCGCCAGCGTCCGGGAAATCGCGGGCGCTTGCCGCGTTCCAGAAACGTTGCTGAGCAAGATCATGCAGAACTTGAAAAGCAAATCGTGGATTATTCACTTATTTCGCAACCATTGTGTATGAATCTTTGCAAGGGTGG
>JAIEOG010000181.1 GCA_019750655.1 bacterium | reverse complement strand
GCATCATCGGTGGGGACGATGCGTGGCTCCTCGAAAAACTCCTACCTGGGGACTGGCAGAAAGACTTCATGCAGGTCAACATGATTGCCCGCATCGCTTCTCGAGGAAACCTACAGGCGCTCGAAGCTCTGGACCGGCACATTCCAACTGTTCGCTCCACAGAGTTCTGTGAGGTTACCGCAGTAAACTGCACTCGCCTTGCAGATCACATGCTACCCACCAAGCAGCCGACCGATAAAGACTTCAAACGCTATGCGTTTTTGCTTCGCCACGCTTCAGGCAGAATCGGTGGCCCCTTGGCAAGACAGCTGGTCAAAAAAGAGCAAGCGGACTACGACGTTGCTCGGTTTTTTCAGAGGCACCCTTCAGAAGCTGTCGAAGTTTTGCCCGAGCTTCTCGCACTGCATGAGAAATTCAAAAAAGAGAGCATCTTCGACGAAGAATATGATTCTCACAAAGCTTCTCAATTGATGCTGCTTTCAGTTTTTATTAGCCTGGGCGAGCGGGTCGGCGAGAGCCGCGGCCCCATCTTACGATCTATCAGCAACAAGGGCGATCGTGCGTTTATCGCTTGGGCCCTCGGGCCACCCGACGATAAAGCGGCGATCTCCGCGTTAGTCCGGGCTGTTGAAATCGGTGAGCAATTCGATGTTGACTGGCACCCCGTTGGTTCGGAGCGCATTCAGAGGCTTATTCCCTACTTGCTGCCCTCAGAGCAGAGACACTCTCCCCTCTATGTTTCCTGTTTAGATGCCAACTCGGCTCCACGAATCAAGCGGCTACTGGAAAGCTATGACCTTCCGACACGCATTCGCGCCTATGAGCGATTGGCCCGTTCGCCGATCCACCGACACTTCCTGCCCGATATGGAGAGGGATCTGCAACTAGCTCAAGACAGCGCGCAGATCATGGCGCTGTGGCAGCTCCACTGGCGCTAAAATCCCGAGTCGGAACTTTAAAAATCTGGCGCAAAATACGCGCGCTTCGATCCAAGACTTCTGTGGAAGTTTCCTGGCGCAAAGCCGCGATGGCTTGCGCGATCGCCACTAGGCTTTCGGGTTCACCGGTATCCGTTTCAACCACCAGGCTTTCTGCGGGGATCAAGGGAAGCGCTTCTTTGAGTTTGCGATAACCAGGGCGGGTGACTGCCGCGCCCACGGAGATGCCGAACCCCAAACCGATGTACCGCCGAGCAACTTCGATAGCGCCACTGAAGGCGTGCACGATGCCCCTTTGAGGAAAAGGCCCGTGTGCTTTCAAAGCCTGGAGCATCGGCTCGTGCGCGTCCACACAATGGATCACAAGTGGCTTGCCGCTCTCGCGCGCGATTTTCAATTGCGCATCTAAAGCACGGAGCTGGCGAACCCGCGCATCGCCTTGGGAATAGCGCGGAAGATGATCGAGTCCGAGCTCACCTATCGCAACGGCCTGCGAGAGCTGCTTGTGGAGCGATTCCAACGCAGAATCGATCTGCGCCTGCGTTGCATCCGCAATCCACCAGGGGTGCAGTCCGAAGCAGGGCAAAATCCCCTCGCCTTCTTGTTTGCGCAGCTGCAACTGCAGGTCCCAATCGCTGGGATTTAAACCACCTTGAATCCATGCGCCGATGCCGGCCGCACGAGCGCGGGCTAAGAGCCCGGGCACACGTTCTGCCCAAAGCGGGTCGGCCAAGTGGCTGTGCGCATCTATCCACATCGGGCTTTTGTACCACAGAAACCCTCAGGACTATGCGGGGTTACAGCCTTTTTCGCCCTGACACCCAAACCAGTATTCTGGCGTATTCGCACAGGCTACGCATGCCCAAGTGCCTGGCACAGACGTTGTAATTACTGTTGCAGGGGGAATCATGGTTGGCAGACTATTCATCGTATTTTGCGTTCTTTCAGCGAGCGCTCCAGCGCAGGCTCGTGGATTACTGCGGGGCTTTTTTCAGCGAGCCACTCGGACAAGCCGGATTCCCACTGCTCGCGACACAGCTTCTACACAACCGACTGTGGGTGCAGACCACGACTCTCCGATAGCTGTGGCACCGGCGCCTACCGCAACCCAACCTAAGCGTCGGTTTAAAGTGCCTGTTCTCACGGCTTCTTTCGCAAGTACCATTAACACCGAAACGGTTGGGTCCATCGTCCCGAAACTGATGGATGATGGGAAACCAGTGGTAGATACAAGACCACGGAATGAAAAATTAGATGCCTTGTTTCTTAGAATGGCAAATGCCGTGCGCGATCAGTTGGAGCGCAAGCAAGTCTTTGCCGATATCCGGCGTTTCCAAACGCAGGTGAAGCTGCCCTACACTACCGCCGCAGAAGACACGCTTATCGCTCGCTTGGAAGCCGACACCGCAGCTGCCTCCAAAGCGCGTGTCGCTTCCGGAAACTTCGTCTCCTATAGTGAGCGCGAAGTAGCAGCTGCACGGCGGGCCGCAGCCGCAGATAACCGCGCACTTAGCCGGCAGCTCCCGGGCTTAAACGAACATGGGGTATTTACCCAGAACGGTAAGTCGTTCCGTACCTTTGGAGATAACGAGAGCAGAAAGATTGAACCCATCGGCCAACAGTGGACTGTGGCGGTAGATGTAAGACAGCTACTTCGAGAGACGGGTTTTCCGCCTCCCCCTAAACCAATCGAACCCCTTCGCGTAACGGCAGAGATATGGCTCCGTAATGGCAGTTCGTCCATTGATTATGTCACCGGCGTGTCTTTCGGCAGGGTCACGAGCGCCGAGATGTCGAGTGTTCTTGAGAGCTATCTTTGGAATGCCTATGGCTATGAGCCAGAAAAGGCGCTGATACCGTCGGTCCCGGTATTAAAAGGTGTGGACGAAGCTTTCTACCGTATGAATCAGGGTAGAAACAAATAACTACGGTCTACCGAGAAGACGAAAAATACCAGGCCGGCGTTCGGTCGATACCGGCTTCGCCAATACGCCACCCGTCCGCGCGCCCTGGTTGGGTGCGGGAGTTGGTACGTAGGGGTTTGGCTCAAACCTTCCATTCGGAATCGGCGTGTACCGGTTGCTCGGCCCCCGCGCCGGCGCCTGATAAAGATTAGGCTGTCCTACCTCGAGATTCGGCGGAGGAGGCGGCGTGGTCGGCGCAGCCGGCACATAGAGATTCGGCTTGCTAGCCCGTGGAGCTACGGGCGGCAAGGGGGTTACCGGTGCCGCACTCTGTCTACCCCGGAGATTGAAAAATCCCAACACACGGTTATCGCGCGTAGCAGGCCGCTCGGGCGCGACTGGGTTTACGTAACCCAATGTTTTCTTGGCCATGTCCAAAACCGCTCGATCCGACATCACCGAAACACGAGCGAGCGCATCGAGCTCGTTGCGCGTCTCCATGGTACGCAAGAACTTGCGGTAGAGAACATCGCGAGTCATGTCTTCAAAGCGGAAGTTCAGCCCCAACAAGATCGCGCCTTCCAATGCCCGTACCACGCGCAGGCGCTGCTGCGTCGTAAAGTCTTCGGCGCTGAGCATTTTGTCATTCACGGGGAATGGGTACTCTCCGAGATTAAAGCCGAGGCGCGAATAAAAATCATCCATGCGAATCTGCCGCTGGTGAATTGCCTGACGTGAAATGTGTTGGCGGTTCGCTTGAACGACGGAAGGCTCTTGCGCAAAGATAGCTCGGATATCGGGCGCAAGGAATTTTGCTACCCTCTTTTCGCTCATGACCTCTTCAGCCTCTAAGTAAGCGATTTTCTCGAAGACATCCACGATAACGCCTTCTTTGTCTTCAAAACCACAGAGCTTGTTAAACATCTTGTGAAGACCGGACAGTAAAATCGCCATGTAAGCCCGCTGCCAATAGGTGCTGCTATAACGCCCCACCGCGAACCGAAGGGACTCCTTCTCCATGACACTAATAAAATCGGCAATCGAGTAGGCACCGCCCAAAGGCTTCCAGAAAAGCTCAAGCGAAACCCCATACCGCTGGGCCAAGACGCCTGACTGCTGAACGGCATTTTCCAAGATGGCCTTCCACGTAGCCGGCGTTACCCAGTCGTTGTTTTTGCGGATAACGCAGACTTCCTCGCCACAAAGCTTGTTCAGCAGCCGAGTTACGACTGCCGACAAAATCGTTCCCACAGCCTGGCTATCATCAATCTGGTCTGAGGGCCGGGAATAGAAACGGATCGCTTCTTCCTGCAACTCCGCAATCACACGATCGGTTTCGTAGACCCCGCCGAGATCGCGCCAAAACAAATCACCTGGTACGCCAAACTCATGGGCCCTAGCGAGCGAAAAGCCTCGCAAATCGCGGGTAATCTGATTCCAGATCGGATCAGGCACGATATCGCGGCTGTTTTGTTGATAAGCGTTTGCATACTCTTGGAGCCTGCCGTCCATTTCCGTATCGGTGGCCCGTGCTTGGAGAAATTCCCGCGTATGGTTGCCCGTGTCCCGGGCTTCGTAGGCTGATAGCTCGGTGGCGCGGTCCCAATCGCGCTTTTGCGTGGCCATGTCTGCCTTTCGGCGCGTGGCGACGGTGCGCATCTGGCGGCGCACAAATGAGCGAAACAACCCGTTGTTTTCCAGCTGCGCCCCGGGTTCGTAATAAGCAGGAAAGAAAGACACCCCTCCGCGCAAGATGTGCACGGCCGTGTCCTGCAAGAGATCTTGGTAGCTGTAATCCGGCCCGTAGGCTTCCGGCGTGTCGGCAAAATAGGTGCGGGCAACGCGGAAGTAATAGGGCCGATTCGCCTGAATAAGTTCCATCATGGCGATGGGGCAAGCGGCTCCCGGGCCTTGGTCGTGCAGTTCGTACTCTTTACCTTCCTCAATCGAAGCGAAGCGCGCGACCGTGGGCAAAGCTCGGCCCGAAGCGGCGGCGGACAGCAGAGCGGCGAAAGTGAAAACCAGCTTAAGCAAAAGAAACCCTTCGAAAAAAGGAGGGTATAACGAAGTCCGGTCCGAGGCTCAATCATAATTCCCTGCCGCGCCCGCTATCCACTGCCTGGGTAGGGTAAAAAGTTGCGCTTCGGCCGGCTTAAGCTAAGGTTCTCGCCATGAAAGCGCTCGTTCAACGCCTGGCCCTGGTTCTAGCCCTTGTTTTCCCTCTCGCTGCCCAAGCGGATTTTCAAACGTGGTTGGGCGTTTTTTATACGGCGGGATTCGGGAAACGCTGGCTAGCCTATGGCGAAGTCCAAAACCGCTTTTACCAGGACGGCCTAACGGAACGCCGCCTGCTTCTGCGCGGCGCGGTCGGAATGCGCGTCGGCAAGAGCCACTCGTTTTACTTAGGCTATGCATGGACGCCGCTTTTTTCGCCGGCATTTCAAGACGAACACCGTCTCTGGCAAGGAAGCTTGGCGCACTACATCTGGCCCGACTGGCAGCTCGCATTTCGCTTTCGGATGGAAGAGCGCTTCATGCCGGGAACAGACGTAAGCCTGCGTTGGCGAGAGCTTGTGCGCGTGAGCTGGCATCCCACGCAAACATGGGGAGTCGTCTTCTGGGATGAATTCTTTTTCAACCTAGCAACCAATGCTGTCGCTACAAAACGAGGCTTCGAACAAAACCGCCTCTTCGTCGGCGCCGTCTTCCCGTTAGCAGAGAGCCTATCGATTGAAGGCGGGTATATGAATCTTTACGAATATGGCCAGCCCATCGGCCATACTGTCGTCCTAAGCCTGGCTTGGAACACTGTACCTGCTGTTGATTAGGGAATTCGCGCATGCTTCGTAAAGCCGCCCTGTTTTTATCACTCTGTTTACTGCTCACCCAACAAGCTACAGCCGGGAGAATTGAACGTTTCGTGGTGGTGGTCCCGATATACCAGGAACTCTACAACCAAAATATCGCGACGCTTATCAAAGCTCTTTATGAACAGGATTTTACGAGCCTGGGATTTTCCAAAATAGATGTCTACTTTGTCGTCAATCATACGGTGAAGGCGGATGAATCCGTTCAAATAGAAAATCAAGAAACGATTGAATTTCTCACTACGCTGGCGAGGGGAGAAATCCCTCGGGTGCACAAGTTTCATGAAATCCTCAAAGCGGTGGCAAACATGCCGACCTCCGATCGTCTAAACATTCACGTCCTAGACGAAAGGGGAAAGCCGAGCCGAAACATCGGTAGAATCCGCGACATTGGCGTCAAAACGGTTCTCGCTTCTGTCCCCGATGATAAACTGGACAGCACTCTTATCGCTCAGATGGATGGGGACACGCATTTCCTTTCTACCTATGCACGCTCCGTAACCGCAGCATTTGAGGCGGAGAAGTCCTTGCAGTTTGCTTTGCTTAACCTCTTTTACGCTGACCAACCCGATTCCGTAGCGCGAGTATACCAACGCAAGATCACCACAGATTATTCTTCCATTGCTCATCAGTTTCGCACTGCGAATGGTGACGATATGCCTAACGGCGGGGGACCACGAAATGTCGCCACTGCTTACGCGCTAAAAACCGTCGGAGGAGTTCCGCATGAAACGGTAGGAGAGGATATCGAGCTAACAAAACGGCTCAAAAAACGATTTCCGAAGCGTGGACGTTTCCTTCCGATCCCTGTTTTTGCCAACTTCCGAGCTAGGGAGGGGAGCTACGATGGGAAGTCTTACTTAATACATTTAGATGAGCCGATTGAATTCACTGATTATGACCTCGGCTCTACGCCCCTCCTCAACTCCAGGGTGCAAGAGTTTCAAAAAACCCCTCTTCTTAAACAGTTTTACGAAGAGTCTCTGGCCGTAGCCGCATCGGATTACTCCAAGAAGGTGCGTCAGCTTCGAAACCTTATTCGAGTCATCGTGGATGAGCGGCAAAACAAAACGCATATCATGCGGCCTGCCGAGGACTTTCCGGCGATCCTTAACAATAAGTGGCTTTACGATCTAATCGATTCTTTGATTGAAGCGCACGGGAACAACGACGACCTCATTCTCGGCGCTCTCACCGAAACGTTTCCCTACTATCTCACGCAAGAACCTAACGATACGTTGCTCACGATTTTCAAACTCCGAGCGGCACTCCAAACGCTCCAAATCAAACCCTATCTTTTCGCTCAAGATGGAAAATCGGCGTTTTTATCCATCTTTGCGAAGGATCGTCCTCAGTTCACGAGCAGCTATAGGGAATATATTTTCAATACTCTCTCGGAGCGCTGGGAAAATCTAGAACCGTCGGACTTCTTAGAATTTTATTCGGACGCCGACCACGTGGCGAATTCAGAAATTCCAGCCATGTTACACCTATCCGAGCAGCCGGGTTATGAGACTCTGCGTCCTCTTGCCGTGGGCGTGGCCAATCGCTACCTCGAAACTATCTCAGAGGCTCCTCTTGCCCTGACTCCTGAACTCGAAATACTAGCTAAACAATTGGGCTTCACCCCTCGGTATTCCAATAATTACATCGCTGCCAAGCAACACCAAATTAAAGTCCTTAACGAGTGGGGGGAAATTCTACGACGAGCCACTCTGGAATGTAAGAGATGCGGAAAGATCCACCCCTATACCGGGACGGTTTTTAATCCATCATCTTTTTATTCTGTTTTAAAGAAACTAGATCCAGGCACAACTCCTTCTCAGCCATTCTCTGTGGAAGGCTCGCAACTTATCCACCCCATGATCGAACTATATCAGCAGGGTTTAGAGGCAGGCGTTCAGGGTTTTTCCGATCGCCTAGATGCGCGAGCGTTCCACGCTTTGTTAAAACAGATTCCCGATCATTGTCTTAGAGAGCTAGTGGAAGATGTTGAGCTTTGAGTCGCGCATCAATGCCGCAAACGTAATGGGGGCTAATATTCCAAAAGTCGTAGCCCAGGGATTCCGTGGCTGTAGCTGGCGAATAACTCTTCCACGCGGTTAAAGTTCCATAGATTGACAGTGGGCCGGTTCACCGGGCCCCAGGTGTCTTCATAACCTTGAATATCTGCTCGCCCGCCGATTTGAAAGAGGCGGCGACCTGGCTTGTCCCAGAGAATAACGGTGGACATGCGATCGGTGACATTTCGGTAGTTAAATGAAGAGGGAAGCATTGCCCAGGTTTTAAATTTGGGATTAAAAACCAGAGTCGCCGACGTCATCTCCCAGCTTAAGTAAGCGACTGGCTTTCTAGCCATATAGAAAATCAAGTTCTCATTCGTCGGTATCAGCTCCATAAAGCTGACTCCTGTCTGAGCAACATCGAGGTACGCCAACCAGGAATTGAGCGCTTGGCCTTGAGTTCGATCCCAACGGGCTTGCACAGTGTCGTACATGCGCACCTCGGGTGGGCGGCCCGGGTAAATATAAAGCAGCACGAGCATATTGCCGACGGCAAAGAGGCGATTCGTATAAGCCTTCAACGGATCTGTATCTGAATAACGTAGGAAATCGGCGGCCAACCCAGAGCTGAGGTTAGACCCTAACAAATCCCAGTATCCGGATTTGTCGAGAGTTTCGACCACTGGCGCTCCCGTACGAAATGGGTCCAAACGGCGCAACTCTCCCAAGGCGTCAATGTAATATACTTTCTGGCCTTGTTCTGGTGTGCCTACGACGACAGATTGCTGCGCATTCGCTTTTGCCCCAAACGCAGTCCACTGGAGTGTTGCGAGATCAAAAATGCCGGATGCATTGGAAAATTTATCTAGGTAAACAATTTTCGTGGATTGCTGAGAGCCGTTTTTTTTCGCAACCCAAACAAAATTTCCACTGAACTTGGTCAACGTTGGGTGCAATTTTACCCAATTGTTTGCGTTCGAGTTGTAAAGCAGCGCGTAGTTCAAGCTATTGGCCTTAGAGTCCGGGCTGAATAGTACCCAACTGCTAGCCGTTCCGGGTCCCGCCTCCGCTTTGGCTATGGGGTCCACTAACGGCGGAAGAGTAAGAGGCGGCATCTCAACAATCGTCTGGGTGGTTTCGTTGAAAACGGCGCCATTTAGCTGGTAGACCGTCGGATCTTCTGCACCAACACCGCTGAAAATCACGACTTTGTTTCCCGTCCAAGCCATCAAAGGATTGCGCCGTGGCTTAAGAATATTAGCCGTGTCGAGTTGCTCTAAATGAGTCCAGACGAAGCTGTATTTTTCATCTTCGAAACTGGCACGGCCAGGTTCGTAAGGCGTGTTGATCGGTGAGCGAGTGAAGTTGCGGTAGAAAAGGTTTTGATTAGGGTCACCATAGCGTCCCCCAAAAGAATAAATATAATTGTTTGTCGTGACGGCCCCCAAATACGCAGGAACTTTGCTATTGAGCTCTTGGGAACCTGTCAGCGAGGGGCTCCGCGGGGTCCAGGCGGGCAAAGCCCCAAAACCACGGCCAGGCCCTCTGAGCATTTGCAGAGGGTTATTGAGCACCTGTCGGTATTCCGACCGGCATACGGTTGACGACAGTTTCGTGCTGCGAGTTACTTTTAAGGTAAAAACGGTGGTCTGGAGCGGAGAGATCATGATCGGCGTGGTTTCCTGCAAGGTGTACCGCTGCTTACCATCGATATCTGGGACATCGAGTTCTAACTCGATCGTACGCGACTCGTTAGTGGTTAGCGGCGGATTCCAACCGATTGGCTGGTAGCTGAAAGCGGTCGGGGCGTACACTAATTTTCCGCGCCGACCCGTTGTGGGATCCTGAATATAGAAGTCTTCGTTAGGCCGAGGGCCTGCAATCAGTCGGCACTCTTGCGTATCGGGCAGAGCAAGGTCCGGGTACTTGACTACTAGAGTGATGGGCGCGGCAACGCCGGGTGCGTTACACGTAGCGACGACGCCACCAAATGGCAAAGCGCGGAGCATTTGGATTGAGACTGATCCTGCTAGCGTTTTAGGTTGCCCCGCTACCAAACCCAAGGCCTGAGCAGAAGCGGGATCCATAGCATTGGGCATATTACCTAGAGCTGCTGAAGCTCCGCCTAATGCCCAGGTGCATTGAGGATTGGCGACCGTAGTTCCATTAGAAAGTTTCAACGAAGCTGTGATCAGAACTGCGCTGCTAGATTGTACCGTAGGTGTAAGCTTTGATAACGCTGCATCGAAACTGAGCGATTCACCGTGCGCGGAAGCAATGGATGCCAGACAGATTAGGCTAAATAGCCCTGTATGATTTTTCACGAAAGTCCCCCAACGGCCCGAATTGAATTATTTTATGATCCAATTGTGTAGCAATTGAGGCGGATCGCTTTGAGTTACAGGCGCGCTTCTCTTCGTCAGCAGTAACCATTGGAAAGGTTTAGCAAATACCTCTTCCTTAAAAGCTGCCTTATCTGGTAAGCCGAGCACGCTCGTTAAAAAAATCTTACTTCCGCTCCCTGGCAGGCGTGCTATGCCTGCGCCCATGAAAAAAATCGTCGTATTTTCGGTGTTGGGTAGTTTGTGGCTTAGCTCCTGCGCCGAGTTCGCGAATCTAAACCCCAAAGAGATCATCGCTCGCCAGGCCATTAAGGTAACGCTGCCTCTTTTTCAAAAATACTACGACGAATTGATACCGCTAGCTCCTTCGTCGCGGTCGGTTTTGCCGACGGTAGACTTGCCTGCCGAGCCACTGACATTCGGCACCGCACGGCAAAATCCTGATGGCACCTATTGGCTATCCGAGGGGGAACACTGGTTGCCGGTGCAGACCTTCTGCATGAAATCCTCCGGTGGTGCGCCCTCAGGACACCGGTATACGATTTCGCGGATCCAAGGGAGCCGCGCCAAAGCGCTGCGCGATCTTCACTCTCGAGGCGTGCAAAAGAAATTCGATTGGCGGCAGTTGCAGACCGCTTCGTGGACACTGCAATCGGGCGCCAAGTTCGAGAAAATGAGCCCTGCCGTTCAGAAGACGATCAAGGCGTTGATCCCCGAGCATGTAGCGGGTTTGGGCCAGTCTGTTTTCGAACAGCTACGGGCGCGCTGGGACGAGATGGCAAAGCTTAGCGGCGGGGAAGTCCCTTCTTTTACGCAAGCCTCGGACGCTTTCTTACGCAGCTTAGGAGATTTCGGGGAAGAGCTTATTGCTACGCGAAATGCGTATGACTTGGTCGTGCGCCAAGCGGCGACTTACGAAACCTTTGCGCAGCGCCTCAATACCGAAGCATCCAAAAATCCCGGCACTCCCTCGAATACGCCCTGGAGCCAAGTCTCGGATCGCATTTACGTACGGTTCATGACTCGGGGGCACTACGGCGACATCGGCCTACTTCAAGTGCGAGTGCTTCCCGCGACGGAGACTACGGCTCGCGCAACGAAGCTGAAGGGGACGCTCGCATCGACCTATTGGCTGCCGTCTTTCTTATTCAAAAGCCAGACAGCAACCGCCGAGGAAGCGCCGGGCGGGGACTGTGGAGTCCCCTTTGATCCCGCGGGCCTCGAGGGCGATCCGGGAGCGGGCGGTGTGCAGCCGCTGGGATTGGCGGGCACGATGCCAATGCCCATGCCTTTCGAGGGACCGATGAATCCCCTCGCAGCGGCAGCCGCTCTTGCGGCAGCGCTGGGCTTAAGCCAGATGGATCCCAAGACGGTGGCGCAAGCGATGCGAGATATCGATGCAGCGATTGCCGGAGGCGCCTCGGCAGTCGCGGAGTACCTAGCTGAATGGCTACGCACGTTTGTTGGACTCTATAAGCCGCCACCGCCGACAGCCCCAGGAATCTTCGGCGGGCTTGAGAGAGTCCCTGCCAAGTCGCCCAGTTATCGCCCCAGGTACAAAGACAAAGACGGCAATATTTACGAGTGGGACGGCCAGCACGGCGACTTAGAAAAATACAACTCTCGAGGAAAAAAACACGAGGGCAGTTTTGATCCCGAGACGGGCAAACAAACACGCCCACCCGTCAAAGGCCGGTGCGCAGGCAAATGAAGCCGGAACAATTAAACTGGGTAGTGCTGGCGTTTGATAAAGCCACGGAAAAGCACGTGGGTACCTACGCACTGCCTCAGTGTGACATGGAGGCATTTTGCCAGGCGATGGGAAAGCCCTCGGGCGATCCCTTGCACAATTCCCTGCCGATCCCTAAGCAAGGCGCAGCTTATTTCGAAAGGCTTTTGGGCCGGGTTTTCGATTTCCAGAGCCAGATTTACTTTTTAGAAGGGCAGCGCCCGGATTAGTGCTACAAGCTTGCGGTCGTGAGAGAAACCAGCTCAAAAAAACGCCTGCTCTGCGCTGCGGCCCTGTTCCTGCTCCTTTCCGACATCCAAGCAGCCTCTGCAGCTGACCGTGGTGCTTTTAGATGGATCCCAAGCCTCTCCACCTGCATTTCTTCCCTCACCGGAGCTCTCGGGTTCGGAAACTCTG